>JALZDD010000306.1 GCA_030862715.1 Actinomycetota bacterium
CATCCGGCCGTAATGGCTCGAGTGCACGTCCCGGACTTCGAACCCGGCCCGTTCACGCGAAAGGCCGCCGGGACCCATGGCCGACAGGCGGCGCTTGTGGGTGATGCCGTCGAGCGGGTTGGTCTGCTGCATGAACTGCGACAGCTGCGACGTCCCGAAGAACTCCTTGATGGCCGCCACGACCGGCCGGATGTTGATCAGGGTCTGGGGCGTGATCGCCTCGACGTCCTGGGTGGTCATGCGCTCGCGGACGACACGCTCCATCCGGGCCAGGCCGGTACGGACCTGGTTCTGGATGAGCTCACCGACCGTGCGCAGGCGCCGGTTGCCGAAGTGGTCGATGTCGTCGGTGCGCAGCTCGACCGGCTTGCCGTCGGGGTCGCGCGCCTCCTTGCCACCGTCGGTCAGGATCTCGTCGCCGTTGTGCAGCTGCACGATGTAGCGGATCGCCGCGACGATGTCGTCGCGGGTGAGGGTCTGCTGGTCGAACTCCTCGTGGCTGCCCAGCTTCTTGTTGATCTTGTACCGGCCGACCTTCGCCAGGTCGTACCGCTTCGGGTTGAAGTAGTAGTTGTTGATGAGCGTCTCGGCGGCCTCGACCGTCGGCGGCTCACCCGGGCGCAGCTTGCGGTAGATGTCGAGGAGCGCCAGCCGGCGGACCTCCTCGTCGATCTGCTCCTGCGTCGGCTTCTCGCCGCGCAGCTTCTTCTCGAGGTCCTCGGCGACGCTCTCGGCGCTCATGCTGTCCTTGCCGAGCGTGAGCATCATCGACTCGAAGTCGCCGAACGTGGAGCGGATCTCGGCCTCGGTCATGCCGAGCGCCTTGAGCAGCACGGTGACGTTCTGTTTGCGCTTGCGGTCGAGGCGGACGCCGACCAGGTCGCGCTTGTCGATCTCGAACTCGAGCCAGGCACCGCGGCTGGGGATCAGCTTGGCGGTGTAGATGTCCTTGTCGGACGTCTTGTCGGCGGTGCGCTCGAAGTAGACGCCCGGGGACCGGACGAGCTGCGAGACGACAACACGCTCGGTGCCGTTGATGACGAAGGTGCCCTGTTCGGTCATGAGCGGGAAGTCGCCCATGAAGACCGTCTGGCCCTTGATCTCACCGGTGTCGTTGTTGGTGAACTCCGCCGAGACATAGAGAGGCGCGGAGTAGGTGAAGTCCTTCTCCTTGCACTCCTCGACGGTGTACTTGGGGTCGTAGAAGACAGGGCTCTCGAACGAGAGGGACATCGTCTCCGAGAAGTCCTCGATCGGGGAGATCTCCTCGAAGATCTCCTGTAGACCGGACTTGTGAGACACGTCCTCGCCCGCTGCTTCGCGGGCGGCAACCTGCTCCTGCCAGCGCTCGTTACCGATCAGCCAGTCGAAGCTGTCAGTCTGGAGGGCGAGGAGCTTGGGAAGCTCGAGAGGCTCTGAGATCTTAGCGAAAGAGATGCGGCGAGGGGTGGAGTCACCCGACGAGGTGCGCGCGGCCAAGAGGAATCCTTCGACAAGGTTCGCAGGTGGATTCGCGCTGCCGACCACCGAACAGCCACCGGGCAGGCTGAGGGGCATATGAAGGCATGCGCAAAGCGCCATAGTACGGCACAAAAGCGCACTTCACAACACCGGGCCCAATTAAAAGTCCGGCGTACCTTCATTCACACCTGCGGCGCTCGAACCTCGGCGTTGTTGCAGTGCCATTGTCGAGCATCGCGGATGATCATGCGCCCCATCGGCACCCCGGGTCAAGCATCCGCGCCAATCGGTCCGACCCACGGAAAAGTTATTCCAATCACTTGACAGGTAGCGCAAAGGCCTGGGAGGCCAGGTCAGAAGGGCCTAGTCCTGGCTCGGCTGCGTCTCGACCTTGTCCACCAGCCACTCGTCGCCCACCTTGGCCATCGTGAGCATCGCGTACTCCTGGTAGCCGATCGGGGTGCTCCGCTGAGCGTTGGTGACCTGGCGGTCGACCAGCACGAGGATCTGCACGGTGTCCTCGGAGACCCGGATGACGCCGGCGTCGACCGGGGCGAGCGTCTTCACCACGGTCTTCGTCTCGGGGACGTTGTCGACGAGCACCGCGAAGAGCCGGTCGTAGTCCTCCCGGTAGTCCTTCGTCATCACGGCATGAGCCTTGCTCTTCGACTCATCCATCTTGCTGTAGTCGTAGGAGAGCAGCGGGACGGCTGCCTTCTTCGCCGCCTCGAGCGCCTCGGCGCCCTGCTCCTCGACGAGGAGCTTGTGGTTGCGGGCGATCTGCTTGCCCACCGCGCCCTGGACGGTGCTGGTCGTGACGTTGTTGTTGGAGACGGTGGCGACCTTCTCCTGCCCGAAGAAGACCACACCGGCAGCGACGACCGCGGCCAGGGCGAGGGCACCGGCAGCGACCAGCGCCCACGTCGGCAGCACCGGCAGCGTACGGCCGGCGGCCGCACTCTCCTCGGCTTCGGGCTCCTCGTCGTCAGGCTCCTCGTCGTCAGACGCGACGACTGCTACCTCGCCCTCGACGTCAGCGGTCTCGTCGGCCTCAGGGTCCTCGTCCTCGACCGAAGCCTCCTCGAGAGCGGCCAGCTCCGCGTCGTACGCAGCCCGTTTCGCCTCGTCCAGCAGGACCGCAGCGGCTTCGTTGAGGGTGCGGAAGCGGCGGTCGGTGGGGTCCAGGTCGGCGATCGCGGACTTCCACGCCGCGCGGATGTCGTCGGTGGCGGCATCGGGCTCGACGTCGAGCAGGTCGTACCAGGTCGGGCTAGTCATCGTGGAACTCATGGTGTCACCCCTTCGCTGCTTTCCGAAGCAGGAGCTTCCTCGGCGGGGTACCAGTCGTCGACCAGCCACTTCCCGTTCTGCTTCACGAGCTCCACCTCCGTCCGGGCGAGCTGGCGGGCGGCCTCGACGCGCTCCTCGGAGCCCTCCGACTTCGGGTAGCTGATCGCGAGCTCGGCGACGACGAGGACGGTCGCGCTGTCCTCATCGAGGCCCGCGACGCCCGTGCTGTGCACGCTCGTGGTGCGACCGACGCCCTGCTGAACCACTGTGGCCTCCGCGAAGGCGACGTTGCTCAGGAAGCTCTTCTCGAACTTCGGGGTCAGCAGCTCGCCGACCCGCTCGCGATACTCCGGCATCTTCTTCTTGTCGCTGCCGACGTCCTCGGGGCCATAGGTGTTGACCCGCTCGACGAACTTGTCGGCGGTCGCCATCACCTGCTCGCGCTGGCTCACCACCGACTCGTCGGCGCCGCGGGTCAGCTGCCAGCCGACGTAGCCGACGGCAGCCAGGATCACGGCGATCAGCAGGGCCAGGACGCCCCAGCGGAGCTGGTTGGCCCGCTTGTCGCTCGCCCGGTCGGGGGCTGCGCCGGCCTCCGTGGCGTGGCCGGGATCGGTCGTGGTGCTCAAAGGATCACTTTCCCTGCAAACGTTGTGGTCAGTGGCTCGGCGACGAGCCATTCCAAGCATCATCACCGTACGCCGCGGGCGGATCGGTCGATGCGGTAGCACTCCAGGGGCCCCGGAACCCCGCTGGCTGCGTGCGGTCGGCCGGCCGGACTACTCGGTCTCCATCGGCTGGAGGTAGAGCCACTTCCAGGCGTCGTCGCCGTAGGAGGACGGGGCTGCGGTCGAGACCGAGGTCTTCTCGGCGTCGTTCCAGGTGAGCTCGCCGGTCTCCGGATCGAAGTTCGCCACCGAGCCGCCCCCGCCGGCCGCCGCACGCGGCAGCTGGCTGGAACCACGAGCGTTGGACTTGGACGGGTCCTCGGTGCAGGTGACCTGGGTGTTGAACGGACGGCTCTGCAGGTCCAGCGGGCTGCGCTTCTTCGTGCTCTCGTAGCCCTGCTTGCACGGCGGCTGCGTGGTGATGGCCATCCCGAAGTGTGCCTGGGCAAGACCCGGGTGGCCGACATCGACAACGGCGAAGCTGCCCTCGACGACGATCGGAAAGATCGAGAGCACGTGCTTGAGACCCGGCAGGTTCTTCCGGACGACCTTGCCCGTCACCAGGACCTCGTTGAGAAGCTCACCGATCTCCACCTGGTTCTGCTCCAGGAACAGTCGCAGCTCCGTGGCGCCTGCCGAGCCATTCTCGATCAGCTTGATGAGGTCCTTGTTGGAGCCGGCCAGCGTGCCGGTGAACAGTTCCAGATCGGTCGCGAACGACTTGATCGCCGAGCTGCTGTCGAGCTGTCCCTGGAGGACGGTGTTGCTGTCCCGGATCAGCTGCGTGGTGAGCGCGAAGTTCTGGTCGGCGGTCTCCACAAAGGCGGTGCCGGTGTCGATGATGGTCTGCAGGTCCCGGCCGGTGCCGGCGAAGCTCTTGCCGAGCTCATCGACTGTCGTGGTGAGTGCCTCCCGGTCGACCGAGTTCACCGTTGTGGAGACGTCCGCGAGGAGCTTCTCCGTCGGCAGCGGCGTGGTCGTGGCCGCACGGGCGATCTCCGACCCGTCCTCGAGGTAGGGCTCGCCCTGCGACTGCGGCTGCAGCTCGACGTACTGCTCACCGACGGCCGAGCGGTTGCCGACCACGGCGAGGCTGTCCGCCGGGATCTTGTCCTTCCACTCCTTGTCGATCTTCAGCGTCACGTCGACGCCGCTGCGGTTGAGCACCAGGTCACCGACCTGGCCGATCTTGACGCCTCGGTAGTCGACCTCGGCATCCTCGTAGATGCCGCCGGACTGCGAGAAGTGAGCCAACACGACGTAGTGGTCCTTGATGAACAGCGACCCCAGGCGCGCGTAGCGCGCGCCGACGAAGCTGACCCCCACGAGAGTGATCAGCAGGAAGATCATCAGCTGCATCTTCGTACGGCGGGTGATCATGAGACGCCCTCCACGTGAGTGTTGGTCGTGGTGCTCAGCGCCGGGATCATCAGCGAGGTCAGACCCGGGTCGAGCTCCTTAGTCAGCTCGTCGTACGTCACCGCGTGCGTCCCAGGGGTCGCCCCAGCTCGACAGAAGAGGAGCAGTACGCAGCCGGAACCGTCATCGCCGGAGGATCCGCTGCTCGTGCTGGGCGCCAGGTCGAGCCCGAGCAGGTCGGTCAGCGTGCTGGTGAGCCCGGACGGCAGTGCATCGCAGGCCTCGCGTACTTCGCTCTCGGTGCCCTTGCCCGTGAGCGCCCCGGTCACCACCTCCTGGCATGCCGACAGGGACTTCGCGAAGGGACCGTTGCAGACCTTGTCCATCGCCCCGTTCAGTGCATCCAGCAGCTCCTGGCCCTCGTGCCCCTGGAGATGCCTGAGGACCTCGTTCTTGCCCCAGCACACGGTGGCGGGGAGGTCGGGCGCGTTGTCGAGCAAGGTGTCGAGGTTGAGGTCGAGGGTGACGTCGAGGTTGACGAAGTCACCCTGGTGCAGGTTGCGGGCGGCCTGCGGTGAACCACCGACAGCCGCGTCGACGAACGGATACGTGAGGATCGTGTTCATCGCCCGGACGAAGTCGTCCCCGGCGTCGGCGAGGTTCGACAGCACCGGTCGGAGGTCCTTGATGATGCCGATGGTGTTGTCCTTGGACGCCCTGATGACCCGTACGCCGGTGTCCCCGAGCCGCTCGAGTGCCTTGAGCATCTTGACCAGATCGGCCCGCTGCTTGTCGATGCTCGAGAGCGCCGAGGGCAGTTCGTCGAGCGCGGCGTCGATGGAGCCCATCTGCGCGTTGGTGGCCTTCGCCAGCGCATCGAGCGCCTCGATGGCCGCGACGATCTTCTCCTTGTTGTTGTCCAGGTCGCGCGCCAGCTTCTCGATCTGGTGGAGAACCGAGCGAGCCGCATCCTCGCGACCGGCGAGCGCCTTGTTGAGTTCTGTCGAGATCGTCTTCAGCTGGGCTACGCCACCACCGTTGAGCAGCAGGCTCAGCGCACTGAAGACCTCTTCGATCTCCGGATTGCGGCCGGTCTGCGACAGCGGGATGGTCGAGCCGTCGGCGAGCTTGGTCGGCTCGGGTTCGGCGGGCCGCTCCAGGGAGACGAACTTCTCGCCGAGAAGCGAGGTCTGCTGGATCGAGGCGCGCGCGTTGGTCGGAAGGTTGACGTCCTTCTTCAGCAGCATCTCGACCGTCGCGACACCGTCATCCAGCCAGACCTTGTCGATCTTGCCGACGTCGATGTCCTCGAGCTTGACCGTCGACTGCGGCACGAGGTCGAGGACGTCCTGGAACTGCGCCGTGACCGAGATCGCGTCATCGCCGGCGTCCACGCCGCCCGGGAGCGGGAGGTCATAGACGGAGAAGGTCCCACACCCGGTCAGCATCAGGGCACCGGCGACCACGCCGACGAACGCCTGGACGGCACGCTTCATGCCCGGCACAGTTCGCTTCGGGCTCCGCTTCGGCATCATTGTCTGCTTCGGGCTCCGCTTCAGCACTACTCCTTCACCTCCACCAGGCCGCCGAGCGACATGTCATAGGGAACGCCGTAGGACGAACCGGTGCCCATGCCGATCGCCGCGGAACGGTTCAGTCCCGGCATCTGCCGGATCTGCGAACAGATCTCGGCGCTGCTGCCGTTGGTCGCCTGGTCCACGAGGCTGCACAGGAACGCGGCGGGATTCTGGGTGATCTCGTCGATGACCATCGAGATGTTGGCCTGCGTGTCGAGCGTCCCGGTCTCCGGGTTGTACGCATGACCCAGGTTGGTCAGCGCCAGCGGCGCGGTCCGAAGGCTCTCGTCCAGCGCCTTGCGCTGCTTCACGAGCACCTTGCCGATCCGGTTGAGGCCCTGGATGTCCTCCCGCAGGATCGCCTTGTTCTCCCTGACGAACTGGGTCACCTTGGCCAAGGCGACCGACAGGTTCCGCAGCGACGCGGCCAGCTCCTCGCGCTCACCCTCCAGCATCGAGGAGACGTCCGCGAGGGCCTGGGCGAAGTCGCGTACGGTCTGGTCGTTCTCGGCCAGGGTGCCGATGAAACCCTCGAGCTGCTCGGCGGAGTTGAAGAACTGCTCGTCGCGGTTGTCGAGCGTCTTGGTCAGCTTGCCGAGGTCGCCGATGGTCTGGTTCATCTTCTCGCCCTGGCCGCCGAAGTTCTTCGCCGTCTGCTGGAGCAGGTCGGTGAGGGCGCCGTTCTTGTTGGCGCCGTCGGGACCCAGCGCGACCACCAGGTCGTCGACGCTGGAGTAGATCTGGTCGAGCTCGACCGGGACCGAGGTCTTGTCGGTGCTGAGCACGGCACCGTCGGCCAGCTTCTTGCCGCCGTCGTAGGCCGGCGTGGCCTGGACGTAACGATCGCCGACGATCGAGGGCGAGATGACCACTGCCTTCGCGTCGGCAGGCAGGTTGACGTCGCTCGCGTACTCCATGGTGACCTTGACGTCGGTGCCGTTCGGCTCCACGTCGGTCACCTTGCCGACCGCGACGCCGAGCACACGCAGGTCGCTGCCCTCATAGAGCGAGACCGTGCGCGGGAAGTGCGCAACCAGCGTCTTCTCGCCGGTGTCGCGCACCAGCGCCCATGCACCGACGCCGAGGACGAGCGCACCGATGATGATCGGAACGATGAGCTTGTTCACGGGGTCCCCCCTGTCAGAGCCGGGACGGGAGGCATGTTCTGGACGTAGGTGTCCCACCAGGGGCCGTTGCCCAGGGTGTTGTTGAACACCCGGTAGAACGGCGCCATCAGCTGCAGGGACTTCTCGAGGTTCTCCTCGTTCTTCGTGAACACGTCGAGGATCACGTCGAGACTCTCGAGCGCGGGCTTGAGGTCTGCGCGACTGTCATCGACCAGCTGGGAGAGCTCCTTGGAGAGCTGCTGGGTGGAGAGGAGCAGATTGTGGACCGCCTCTCGGCGCTCGACCAGAGCCATGAAGAGCTGGTTGGCGTCGTTCATCAGCGCAATCAGGTCCTCGTCGCGTTCGTCGAGCACCTTCGTGACCCGGTCGAGCTGGGTGAGCAGCGACTCGATGCGTTCGTCCTTGGCAGCCAGGTTGCGGGAGAGAGCAGAGACGCCGGTGAGAGCAGCCTGGAACTCCTCGGGCGTCGATCGGGTCAGGTCGGCGAGCGTGGTGAGCGCAGCGGCGAGCTGATCCTTGTCGATGTTGGCGGATGTGTCCGCCAGACCCTCGAATGCCTGGACGACATCGTAGGGCGACTCCGTGCGGTCCACCGGGATGGTGGCTCCCGCCTTCATCTGACCTTCGCCGGCCGGCTGCAGTTCGAGGAACATGTCGCCGAGCAGCGTCTTCACGCGTACCCCGGCTCCCGAGTTCTCGCCGAAGTTGACCTTCTCTCGGATCTTGAAGCCGACCTTGACCTGGTTGCCGTCGAGCTCGATCGAGTCGACCTTGCCGACCCGGACACCGGCCACACGGACCTCGTCCCCCGTCTTCAGGCCACCGGCCTCGGAGAAGTTGGCGTAGTAGGTGGTGCCACCACCGATCAGCGGCAGGCTGTCGGCCTTGAACGCCATCACCATCAGCATGACGAGGACGGCGATCGAGACGATGCCGATCTTGACAGGGTTACGCTCGCGGAAGGGAATCATCCGAGGTTGCACCTCGCTTGACCGGGCTTGTAGACGTCGATGAACTGGTCGTTACCTTCAGCGTCTCGGATCGTGCCTCGCAGACCGCAGAGGTAGAAGTTGAACCAGCCGCCGTAGCTGGCCGTCGCACCGATCTTGTCCAGCTTGATCGGCTGGAGCTGCAGGGCGTCGTCGAGCTGCTTCTTGTCCTTCGCGACCTCGTCGGTGAACCTCCGGGACTCGCGCAGGTCTTCCAGGAGCGGGTCCTTGGCCTCGTGCACCAGGTCGGCGGTCTCCACGGAGAGCGCCGAGATCTGGTCGAGGGAGCCCAGGATCGCCTCGCGGTCCTTGTTGAGACCGCCGACGAAATCGCGGAAGGTGACGATCAGGCTGGAGAGCTCCTTCTCGCGGTCACCCACATGCTCGAGCACCTCGGTGAGGTTGTCGATCAGGGCGTTGATGACCTGGTCCTTCTCGGCGAGCGTCGAGGTCAGCGAGGCGGTGTGGGAGAGCAGGCTCTCGAGCGTGCCGCCCTCTCCCTGGAAGACCTGGACGATCTCGTAGGAAAGGGTGTTGACGTCGTTGGGCGACAACGCCTGGAAGAGCGGCTTGAACCCGTTGAAGAGCACCGTCAGGTCGAGCGCCGGGTGGGTCTGTCCGACTGGGATCGTCTGGCCCTCCTGCAACGCCGACGCATCGCCCACCAGCTGGTTGGTGAGTGCGACGTAGCGCTGCCCGATCAGGTTGCGGTATTTGATCGTCGCCTCGGTCGTGGTCGCGATCTGCTGCGCGCTGTCGACGGTGAAGGTGACCACCGCGCTGCGGGCGTCGTCGGAGATCTCGATCTCCCTGACCGAGCCGACCTTCACCCCGGAGATGCGTACGTCGTCGCCCTTGGTCACTCCGGTGACGTCGGTGAAGACCGCCTTGTATTCGTCGGTCTGGCCGAAAGTGACGTTGCCGATGGTGATGGCGAGCAGTGCGGTGGCCAGCGTCGTGACAGTCACGAAGACGACCAGCTTCCAGAAGTCCTGGAAGGTCTTGGCATCGAAGAGCTTCACGGCGCTCATTCGTAGCTCACCTCCGCTCCACGCGCGGCCGGACCGAGCATCAGAGCGCCGAGGTCGGGGACCTCGTCAGCGGTCATGCCCATCCCAGGGGCGAACAGCTCGTTGATGACGTCGGCCTCGGCCGACGTCCCGACGTAGGACAGGGCCGAGAACTGGGTGGCCCCGGTCGCTGCACGCATGGTGCCCTTTCCGGTGGGCTCGTCGACTCCGTCGTCGACGTTGGGAACCTGGGTGAACGGGTTCTTCTGGTTCCACGGGGCGTTCGGGAGGGTGCCGCACTCGGGGCCGATGTCCGCGCCGTAGCGCGGCTTGTCCTTGGTCGACCACGGACGCGACTGGTGCGGGAGGGTCTCGAGGGTGATGTGGACCGTGTAGTTGCGGAACACCTCGGAGAACTCATCGGTCAAGACGTCCATGCCTCCGACCAGGCACGGAAACATCGGCGCGTAGCGGGCCAGCGCCTGGGTGACCGGCCGGCCGACCTCACCGAGCTGGATCAGGGTGTCGCCGTTGTCGTCGAGGAACCCGTCGGCGGTGTTCGAGAAGGCCGTCACATCGGTCAGCATCTTCTTGAGCTGCACCTCGCGGTCCTCGAGGGTGGTCGCGGTGGTGATGGTGTTGCGGAGGATCTGGCCGATCTCCGGCAGCACGGCCTGGTAGGTGCCGGAGACCTCGGTGGCGAGCTCGAGATCCTTGATCAGTGCCGGGATCTCGGGGTTCAGACGCTTCAGGTAGGAGTCGAGGGTGTCGAGCGACTCACCGAGCTTCTCGCCACGCCCTTCGAGCGCGGTGGCGAGTGCGTTGAGCGTGTTGTTGAGGTCGGCGGGCTGGATCGTCCGCAACAGCGGGTAGAGATCACGCAGCACCTCCTGGACCTCAGTGGCCATCTGCGTCTTCTCGATGACGGCGCCAGGCTGGATCGACTCGGTGAACTCGGTGTCTGGCGGGACCAGCGAGACGTACTTCTGTCCGAAGAGGGTCTTGGGAAGGATCGCGCCGGTCACGTCGGGGTGGACCTTGCTGATCTCCTCGGGGAACAGACCCAGGGTCAGCTCGGCGCCCTCGTCGGTCGGCTTCATCTCGAGGACCTCTCCAACGATCAGGCCACGGACCTTGACGTCGGCGCGTGCGGGAAGCTGGAGACCGATGCGGTCGGCCTTGAGGGTGATCTCCTCGAAGTTGTCGAACTTGTTGGTGAACTGCGCCCAGGTCAGAACCAGGGCGGTGAGCACCAGGGCGATGAAGACGATCCCGAGGATCTTGCCCTTCTGGCGCGCCCAGGCGAGGGCCATCGCGCTCCTCTTGCGCGGAGCGGGCACGTGGTGCTCGATGCCATCACGGGTGAGTGTCTGAGTCATCCCGCCAACCTCACAGTCGTCGTGCTGCCCCAGATCGCCATCGAGAGCATCAGGTCGAGCACGTTGACGGCGACGATGCTCGTGCGTACCGCCTTGCCGACCGCGACGCCGACGCCGGCAGGGCCGCCGGAGGCGTTGTAGCCGTGGTAGCAGTGGATCAGGATCACGACGACCGCGAAGACCAGCACCTTGCCGAAGGACCACAGCACGTCGATCGGGGGCAAGAACGTGTTGAAGTAGTGGTCGTAGGTGCCGGCGCTCTGGCCGTAGAAGAAGATCACCGTGAACCGGGTGGCGACGTAGGAGGAGAGCAGACCGACCACGTAGAGCGGGATGATCGCGATCAGGCCGCCGATCATCCGGGTGGTGACCAGGAACGGCAGCGACGGGACCGCCATCACCTCGAGCGCGTCGACCTCCTCGGAGATCCGCATCGCGCCGAGCTGAGCGGTGAAGCCGCAGCCGACCGTCGCCGCGAGCGCGATACCCGCGACCAGCGGCGCGATCTCACGGGTGTTGAAGTAGGCCGACACGAACCCGGAGAACGCGCTCGTGCCGAGCTGGTCGAGAGCGGTGTAGCCGGACAGGCCGACCTGGGCGCCGGTGAAGAAGGTCATCGCCAGGATCACGCCGACGGTGCCGCCGATGACGGCCAGCGCGCCGGAACCGAGAGTGACCTCGGCGAGGATCCGGAGGATCTCCTTCTTGTAGCGCCTGAGGGTGCGCGGGAACCACGCCACCGCACGCAGGTAGAAGCTGAGCTCGTCGCCGAGGTGGTCGAGGCTCTTGGCCGGCTTCTCGTAGATCGCCTTGATGTTTGCCATCCGTCTCGCCCTCCTAACCGGTCTTGCTCGGGATGATCTGCAGGAAGATCGCGGACATCACGAAGTTGACGATGAACAACAACAGGAACGTGATGACGACCGACTCGTTCACGGCGTCACCGACGCCCTTCGGGCCACCGCCCGCGTTCATGCCCTTGTACGAGGCCACGATCGCTGCGATCAGACCGAACACGAGCGCCTTCGCCAGGCCCTGCCAGAGGTCGGCCATCTGCGCCAACGCGGTGAAGCTGGCCAGGTAGGCACCCGGGGTGCCGCCCTGGATGATGACGTTGAAGACGTAGCCGCCCATGACGCCGACGATCGAGACCAGGCCGTTGAGGAAGACCGCGATCATCATGCAGGCGAGGACACGCGGGACCACCAGACGCTGGATCGGGTCGATGCCCAGAACCATCATCGCGTCGAGCTCTTCACGGATCTTCCGGGCACCGAGGTCGGCGGCGATCGCCGAGCCACCGGCGCCCGCGACCAGCAGCGCGGTCGCGATCGGGGCAGCCTGCTGGACGACCGCTAGGACAGCGGCCGATCCGACGAAGGACTGCGCGCCGAACTGGGCCACGAGGCCACCGACCTGCAGCGCGATGACCGCACCGAAGGGGATCGCGACCAGCGCGGTCGGGACGATCGTCACCGACGCGATGAACCACGCCTGCTGGATGAACTCACGGAACTGGAAGGGGCGCCGGAACACAGCGCGCCCCACGTCCAGCCCGAACGCGAAGAGCGTGCCAGCGGTGCCGATCGGTTTCAGCACCCTGGCGGCGGTCGGAGATGACATCAGTATGGAGCCTCTGTGGGGTCTGCTTTCACGCCGCCGGGGGCCATGGCCGCATCTGCCTGAAACGATCCCGGCGGCGGGGTGACACCGTTCTCTCGGCACCAGGCGCCCGGCGGACGCTGGTACTTGCGGGGGATGCCGTTGGAGGGCTCGAGCTGCATCGGGATCGGAGGCAGCGGCGGCAGACCCATGTCCTTCTCGGCGGCCAGCTCGTCGGCATCCTTCTCCTCCGACATGCCGATCGGACCGATCGTCTGGGCGTTGAGGAACTGCCGCACCACCGGCTCCTCCGAGCTCAGCAGCATCTCGCGGGGCCCGTACATCGCCAGGTGCTTGTGGTAGAGCAGACCGATGTTGTCCGGCACCGTACGCGTCGAGTTGATGTCGTGGGTCACGATCAGGAACGTCGCGTCGATCTGCGCGTTCAAGTCGATGAAGAGCTGGTTGATGAACGCCGTACGCACCGGGTCCAGACCCGAGTCGGGCTCATCGATCAGCAGGATCTCGGGATCGAGGACCAGCGCACGCGCCAGACCGGCACGCTTGCGCATACCACCGGAGATCTCACCGGGAAGCTTGTTCTCCGCGCCGATGAGACCAACCAGGTCCATCTTCTCCATGACGATGTTGCGGATCTCGGACTCGCTCTTCTTCGTGTGCTCACGAAGCGGGAACGCGACGTTGTCGAAGAGATCCATCGAACCGAACATGGCGCCGTCTTGGAACA
>JALZDD010000308.1 GCA_030862715.1 Actinomycetota bacterium
TCGCCCACGGCCAGATGAACGAGAAGCAGCTCGAGCAGGTGATGGTCGACTTCTGGGAGAAGGAGTTCGACGTGCTCGTCTGCACCACGCTGGTCGAGTCGGGCCTCGACGTCTCCAACGCCAACACGATGATCATCGAGCGCGCCGACACCTTGGGTCTGAGCCAGCTGCACCAGCTGCGTGGCCGCGTCGGCCGCTCCCGCGAGCGCGCGTACGCCTACTTCCTCTACCCCGGCGAGAAGCCGCTGACCGAGACCGCCCACGAGCGCCTGGCCACCCTGGCCCAACACTCCGACCTCGGTGGCGGCATGGCGATCGCGATGAAGGACCTCGAGATCCGCGGCGCGGGCAATCTGCTCGGCGGCGAGCAGTCCGGCCACATCGCCGACGTCGGCTTCGACCTCTACGTGCGGTTGGTCGGCGAGGCCGTCGCCGAGTTCAAGGCCGGCCCGGACGGTGCCGCCGAGGAGTTCAACGAGGTACGCATCGAGCTCCCCGTCGACGCCCACCTGCCCCACGACTACATCCCCTCGGAGCGGCTGCGGCTGGAGATCTACAAGCGCCTGGCCGAGGTCCGCTCCGACGAGGACGTCGAGTCGGTCGCCGCCGAGCTCCTCGACCGCTACGGCAAGCCGCCCGCGGAGGTCTCCTCGCTGCTCCAGGTCGCCCGCTTCCGCGCCCGCGCCCGCCAGGCCGGCGTCTCCGAGGTCACGCTGGCCGGCAAGAACGTACGCTTCCACCCGGTCTCGCTGCCCGACTCCCGCGTCGTCCGGCTCAACCGGATGTACCCGAAGTCCCTGGTCAAGCCGCAGCTGGACACCATCATGGTCCCGCGCCCGGTCTCCTCAGGCTTCCCCGCCAAGCCCCTAGACGGCCCGGATCTCCTCGACTGGGCCAGGGTCGTCATCGACGCCATCATCGACCCGCTCACCTGACCCCTTACGCCGAGTCGGCAAGGTCAGAGGGTTTCATATCCACAAAATGGAGGTTATTATCCATTTTGTGAGAAGTCAGGCTCCGGTGCTCGCGCCTCTGTTCCGGTCGGAGGCGCAGGCGCTGCTGCTCTCGGAGCTGCTGCTCCCGGCAGACGAGATGAGCATGACGGACCTCGCCGAGCGGGCTGGGCTGCCGTATCCGACGGTGCATCGTGAGGTCGCGCGGCTGCTCGAGGCAGGTCTGCTCGTCGACCGTCGTGTCGGACGGACGCGGCTCATCAGGGGAAACGAGCAGAGCCCGCTGCTGGCCCCGACGCGGGAGATCCTGCTGACGGTCACGGGCCCGGTCGTACTGCTCCGGGAGGCCCTCGAGGGCCTCGACGGGATCGAGCGGGCGTTCCTCTTCGGGTCGTTCGCGGCCAGGGCGAAGGGCGAGCCGGGGCCGCCGCCGAACGACATCGACCTGATGGTGATCGGCAGCCCCGACGCGCGGGCGGTCTACCGGGTCTGCCGGGAGGTCTCCGACAGCGTCGGGCGCATCGTCAACCCGACGATCATGAGCCCGGAGGAGGCCGAGGAGCAGACCGGGTTCCTCGAGGAGGTCCGGGCCAGCCCGGTGATCGAGATCTATGGAGGAGGACCGGATGCCCCTGCCGCTGACGCCGGCGCAGCAGAAGGCGGTTGACGCGCTCGTACGCTCCGGTGCCCTGCGCGCCGTGAGGCCGGATGAGAAGAAGGCCCGTGCCTTCCTGGCCGGCTCGGAGTCGGCCCTCGCCGACGTACCCAACGTCACCCGCACCGAGAACCGCTACAACCTCGCCTACAAGGCCGCTCATGACGTCGGCGAGGCCACGCTCGCGGGCTACGGCTACAAGACGACGTACGGCGCAGGCGGCCATGTGAAGGTCGGCAGGTTCCTCGCCGCCATCTTCGACACCCCGCCACCGCGCGACGCGGCCGCCCACTACGACGTGATGCGGCTGGACCGCAACGCCAACAACTACCTCGGCAAGCCGGTCACGCACGCCGCCGCCGATGCCGCCGCGGAGGCAGCGCAGACGCTGTACGACGCCGCGGTGTCGCGGCTCGCCTGAGCCGGCCGGTCAGACCCGATCGCCGGCCGCGCGACGCAGCGCGGCCAGGGTCGTATCCGGGCCGGCGTTGAAGGCGAAGCGGGCCTTGGGTGCGAGCTCGTGGACCAGGTTGACGATCGCCTCGAAGAGCTCGGTGTGGGCCGGGACGGCCCGGACGCCGCCGCCGATCATGACGATGTCCCAGGACTGCTGCCCGAGCGCCTCGCGGACCTGCGCGACGGCGTCGTCGACGCCGGTGCCGATCTCGCAGGAGAGCGCGTCATAGCCGGCGTCGGCGACTTCGGCGTTGCCGACGGCGATCCGCTCCTTCAACGTGGTCAGGTCGATCGGGGCGTCGGAGAGGTCGACTGCCTCGGGCGCCAGCCCGATGAGGAGGACTCGGTTCATGACAACGACGCTACTGGGGTATGCCACGCGCAAGAATGGCCGCGTGACCGGCGAGCCAGAGGTGCGCTACGCGCAGACCAGCGACGACATCGCGATCGCCTATCAGGCCGTCGGGAGCGGGCCGGTGACGATCTGGATGCCCTCGCTCAGCAACATCCGGGCGCAGTGGCGGGTGCCCGCGCTACGGATGGCCTACCAACGACTGAGCCAGGACCTGACGCTCGTGCTCTACGACGGCCGCGGCACCGGCTCCTCGGACCGCCGGGCCGGCGACCTCGGCCTCGACGCACACCTGCGTGACCTGGAGGCGGTGATCGAGGCGGTCGGTGCCGACCGGGTCAACCTGTTCGGCTACTACCACGCGGTCGCGGCGGCGGTGGCGTACGCAGCGGCCAACCCGCAACGCGTCGACCGGATGCTCCTGTTCGGAGGAGCGGCGCGGATGCGCGAGGCGATGAGCCCGGCTCAGACGCAGGCGCTGCTGTCGCTGGTCGAGCAGGACTGGGACCTCTTCGCCGATGCCGCCGCGACCGCCTGGCTGGGCTGGGGGTCGGGTGAGAACGCCGGCCGCGTCGCCGAGGCGTTCCGCACCGCCGCGACGCCCGCGGTCGCCCGCGACTGGTTCGCGGAGGCCGCCCGGCTTGACGTCAGCGACCTGCTCGACCAGGTGGTGGCGCCGACGCTCGTGCTGCACCGGCAGGCGGCGAGCCAGATCCCGGTCGAGGTGTCCCGGCGCCTGGCCGACGGCGTACGCAACGGGACGCTTGTCGAGCTCGAGGGCAGTACGCCGACGCTCTTCGTCGAAGGCGGAGCCCGCGATCTCGCCATGGTGAGCCGCTGGTTCCTGACCGGTGAGGTGCACCGTGGGTCCGGGCCCGCCTCGGGTCAGGCCACGACGGCACTGACCACGCGCGAGCACGAGGTGCTGCGGCTGATCGCCACGGGACGTACGAACGCTGTCATCGCCCGAGATCTCGGCATCGCCGAGCACACCGTCGAGCGCCACGCCGCCAACCTCTACCGCAAGCTCGGCGTACGCAGCCGCGCCGAGGCCACCGCCTGGGCGATCCGCAACGGCGCGGCCTGAGGGAGCACTGACGGGAACCCGTCAGTCGGACTGCCCACTGTCCGGGAAGCGGCGACCCCGCGATCCTGGGCACAGTGGGGAGCATGACGACGACGATCACTCCCAGCAACGACTCCTGGCGGATGGCGAAGGCGACCGCCCCGATGATGCGGACCCTGGCCGGGCGCCGCCTGTTCCCGCTCTGGGCCGTGGTGCACCACCGGGGCCGCAAGACCGGACGCGACCTGAGCCTCCCGGTCGCGCTGCTGCACACCGAGGACGTGTTCGTGATCACGCTGCCGTGGGGTGCCGGCACCAACTGGGTTCGCAATGTCCTGGCGGCCGGCGAGTGCACGATCACGTGGAAGGGCCGCGACCACGCCGCCATCCAGCCGCGGATCCTCGACCGCGACGAGGCGCGTCCCTACTACGACGGGTTCTCGTGGTGGATGGTCGAGAAGGCGTTCAAGGCCGACAGCTTCCTGCTGCTGCGTCGCTGAGAGTCCACTCTGCGGCGCCATTGCTCCGTGACGTACGCCTGTGTCTGGCAGGATCGACGCATGACGATGGAGGCTTTCGGCGAGCAGTCCTTCCCTGAGGAGCCCTTCGGCAACGAGTGGGACACCGAGCCCGGGTGGCTCTCCGAGGAGGAGCTGGGCGAGACCCGCGGGCGCGTGCCCATCCTCTACGTGGAGGCGGTCCCGGTACGTGTCGACCCCGACGGCCGGGTCGCCGAAGTCGGGCTGCTGCTGCGCGGCTCGCCCACGACCGGGACGATCACCCGATCGCTGGTCTCCGGCCGGGTGCTGCACGGCGAGCAGATCCGCGACGCGCTGATGCGCAACCTGGAGAAGGACCTCGGCCCGGTCGCCTTCCCGACCCTGCCGCTGACCACGGTGCCGGTGACCGTCGCCGAATACTTCCCGTGGCCCGGCGAGCGCTACCAGGACCCGCGCCAGCACGCGGTCTCGCTGGTCTACGTCATCCCCGTGACCGGCGAGTGCGAGCCGCGCCAGGACGCCCTGGAGCTCTCCTGGATGACCCCGACCGAGGCCGCCTCCGACGCCGTCGTCGGCGACATGGAAGGCGGTCGCGGAGCGCTGCTGCGACAGTGCCTGAGCGCGTACGGGGCGCTGGATTGAGTGAGCGGACGTACGCATCGGGGGAGGGGCTCGTCGAGTTCCTCGACCTGATGCGGCTGATGCGTGAGCGGTGCGTGTGGAAGTCGTCGCAGACCCACGCGTCGCTCGCGCAGTATCTGCGCGAGGAGTCCGACGAGGTCCTCGAGGCCATCGACGAGGCCGACCCCGAGCACCTCAAGGAGGAGCTAGGCGACCTCCTGCTCCAGGTCTACTTCCACGCCGCCATCGCGGAGGAGGCCGGCGAGTTCACCATGGACGACGTCATCGCCGGGCTCACCGCCAAGATGAAGCGCCGCAACCCGCACGTCTTCGGCCCCGAGGCCAGCTCGGGCCGTCGGTACACCCTCGAAGAGGTCGAGCAGCTCTGGTCGGCGGCCAAAGCCGCCGAGCGCGCCCACCCCGCCGAATAGGCACCTACGTCGGCCGAGACGTCAGTTACGTCGGCCGAGGCGTCAGTTACGTCGGCCGACATGGCATCTCGGTGCCGTCTCGGCCGACGGGAGCGACGTCTCGGCTCGCGTACGTGACTTCTCGGCCGACGGGGGCGACCTTTCGCGGTGCCAGGGGGATGAGCATGGCAGCGAGGGCCGCGCCCAGGGCGACGATGGTGAGGAAGCCGAAGCCGTTGACGTACCCCTGCTCGGTCGGGTAACCCGACGGCAGTGTCTGGGCGGTGACCAGAGAGGTCATGACCGCGGTTCCGATGGTGCCGCCGACGGTGCGGATGTTGGCATTCATCCCGGTGGCCACGCCGGTGTGCTCCGGGGGCACCGCCGCCACGACCGCGTTGGCGAGGTTGGCGAAGACCAGACCGGTGCCGAAGCCGGAGAGCCCGGCGGCGATGCACATCTGCCACGGCTCGTCGTGGACGAAGGCGACCATGGCCAGGGAGACCGCGGTGAGCAGCCCGCCGATGACCAGGATGCGGCGCATCCCGATGAGCTCGGCGAGCCGGGCGCTGACCAGTCCGCACAGGAACGAGGTGATGGCTGTCGGGAGCATCAGGTAGCCGGCGACGGTGACCGACGCGCCGAAGCCGTAGCCGGCCGACGGCGGGGTCTGGGTCAGCTGCGGGATGAAGCCGAAGGAGGCGTACATCGCGATGCCGATCAGCAGGGCGACCAGGTTGGCGGTCCAGAC
>JALZDD010000339.1 GCA_030862715.1 Actinomycetota bacterium
ACAAGCAGGCTGTGCTGTCTCCAAAGGACGTCATCGACGTGGTGCTTCCCGTGCTCACCGGCCGACGCCTGTCCGAGGAGAACTCCGATCTCTGGGGATCAGTCAAGAAATTGATGCGCGCCCGCGATATGGCTGTGCATCAGGGTGAACTGCCTGACTGGGCCGAGCCCGAAAGGCTCGTGGCTTACGCGAAGAAGTTCATCGAATGGACCGAATCTCTGCCCGGATCATGCGGCGACGGTTGATCCGGGCGTCCGCGATTCCCTTTGTCCTCGACGACACTGCCGGCTAGTCGACACGACCCGCTCAGCGGTGTCGTCGGGGCCTGGTGCGAACCACGGCCCGGCATGACATCGGCACCTACGCCCTCGTCGGGGACTCATCCCCGAGCCAGCAACCTTGGTTACATCGCGGTATCAGGCTCCCCGAAAGAGCTCGACGACCTTCGCCTCGAAGTCGTCGCGAGCCTGTCGAGAAGCCTGGTCGTAGCTGTCCACTTGCGGTGTGGAGATCAGCACGTGGCGTCCGAAACGAACCTCCGCGTGCCATCGGTCTGGGCTGACGGCATCGCATACGATGACGACCTGAAATTGCAGCTGCGGCAGGGATTCTGTCCAGGTGGCACCAGGTTCGATCAGACGATTACGGTAGGTGCGTTCGAAGCGCATGCCGTAGCTCATCGCTCGTCCCTTCTTCCAACGCGATCGAGTCCTGTACCACTACCTGAAGGGCCTGCTCTACTGCGCCCGATGCAAAGCCGAGGGCCGTACCTCTCGCCTCGTTTACACCGAGGTGAAGGGCAACGGCGGTCTGTATTCGTACTACCTGTGTCTCGCCCGGCAGCGTGGGGAGTGCAATCTGCCGTACCTACCTGTCATCGACGTCGAGTGCGACGTCCTTGACTACTACGCGAAACTCGGTCTGTCGGCCAACTTCCTGCGCTTCATCCGCGAAGCGATCGACCTCACGATGGACGAGGCCCAAGCGAACGTACGCGGCATGCACGTGGCCTACCGCGACAAGCTCCGCAAGCTGGCAGATCAGGAAGAACGACTCCTCGACCTGGCGACCGACAACGCGCTGCCACGCGAGAAGATCCACGAACGCCTCCGAAAGATCCAGATCGAGCGCGTGCGAGCACAGCAAGGACTGGAGGAGACCGGCGAACGCCTCGCGCTCGGTGCCCGCAAACTTCAGCAGTACCTTGACCTACTCGACCACCCACATGACCTCTACAAGGGCGCGCCGGACGAGGGGCGACGTGACCTCAACACCGCGAGTTTCAACAAGCTCTGGCTGGACGACGGCGGGGTGCGAGACGACGAACCGACTGCCCCGATCCACGAGATCCGCGAAGCTGCCCGAGCCTTCGAGGCGTGGGATGGCTCGCGGAACCGCTCTGCCAAGGCGACAGAGGTTGGCAGGTCGCTACATGAACAGCTCCCCGGGGATCCCGGGGAGCTGGATTCAGACCATCTGTTCTGGCTCGCCGACATTTTTCGTGTTGGTTCGAGTAAGAACGTTCTGGTGCCGAAGGCGGGACTTGAACCCGCACGCCCTGGAGCACAGGAACCTAAATCCTGCGTGTCTGCCAATTCCACCACTTCGGCCGAGCGGCGATCAGTCTAGAGACTGATCGCCGTTCGTGGTTAGCCGCCGGTCAGGCGACGTTGTACTTGTCGCCCTCGGCCTTCTCGGGCAGAGCCCAGAAGACGATCAGCACGATGATGCCGACACAGGTCAGGTAGAGCAGCTGCCACCAGCCGGAGCGGCCGGTGTCGTGCAGGCGACGAGCGCCGACGGCGAGCTGCGGGACCAGGATGGCGAGCGCGAAGAGGCCACCGATGACGGAGCCGGCGGTCGAGTCGGCACCCAGGATCAGGTTGATCGCCATGTTGACGACGACGGCGAACAGCCAGGGCCACCAGAACTCGGAGCGGCTGGAGCGACCCTCGAAGGAGGCGTACTTCTTGAAGAAGCGCACGATGGCGTCGCGGGGCGACGCGCCGCGGAGCGGCTGGCTCAGCGGAACTTCGCCCACGGGACCAGCGCCGTACGGCTGCTGCGGGGGCGGGGGCGGCGGGTAATCCGTCACTTCGGATTTCTCCTCATTGAGATGGGTTGGATGTGCGAAACCTAGTCGGGACGGACTCCTGGGTAAAGGACTGTTACCCCTAGGGTTGAGCCATGACCACGCTGGTCCTTGCCTCCAAGTCCCCCGCCCGGCTGCAGACGCTGCGCAGCGCAGGTGTCGAACCTGTGGTGATCGTCTCTGGCGTCGACGAGAGCAGGCTCGACGGGCTGCCGCCGACGGAGCTGGCGCTCGGGCTCGCCGAGCTCAAGCGGGACGCGGTCGCCGGCCGCCCCGAGGTGCCGGAAGGGGCGCTCGTGCTGGGGTGCGACAGCGTCCTCGAGCTGGATGGGAAGCCCCTCGGGAAGCCGCACGATCCCGAGGAGGCGACCCAGCGCTGGCGGGAGATGCGGGGGCGCAGCGGCGTACTCGTCTCCGGGCACGCGCTGGTCGACACCGCGACCGGTCAGCAGGTGTCGCAGACCGCTGCCACGACGGTGCACTTCGCCGACGTGAGCGACGATGAGATCGCGGCGTACGTCGCGACGGGTGAGCCGCTGCACGTCGCGGGTGCGTTCACGATCGACGGGCTCGGCGGGGCGTTCGTAACCGGGATCGAGGGCGACCATCACAACGTGGTCGGGTTGAGCCTGCCTCTGCTACGCGACCTGCTCAGCCAGCTCGGTCACGCGTGGCCGGCTCTGTGGAACCGCTGACCGGCTCGCGGAGCTCCTGGGCCATCAACTCCGGGGCGATCAGCACCGTCGCACCTGCCGCGGCCTTCAGCGCTTCGGCCTCCTCCTCGACGCTGCCGTAGACCTGCGTGTAGCGGATGGGCTGGCCGAAGACGAACTTCCGGAAGAGGAAGAACCGGGCGATCTGGCCCAGCAGCACGCCGACCACGTTGGCGGAGAGGTTGTCGGCGATCGCACTGTCCCAGCCGATCACGCTACGGGTGACGTACAGGCACGCGATCGGCAGCAGCATCGTGACCGCGTTGATCACGACGTAGGCCGTGAACCCGCCGTCGGGGTGGCCGGAGACGCGGTGACGAAACGTCCAGCGGCGGCTCAGGTCGTAGCTGATCAGCATGCCGACCGTGTTGGCGATGATGTAGGCCGGGATCGGCTGACCGTTCATCGGCCCGGCGCCCATGAAGAAGCCGTGGACCAGTCCGTTGAACAGCACGAAAGCGACTGCTGTCGCGATTCCGCCGACCATCATGAAGCGGACCACCTCTCCGAAGAGGCGGGTGCGACGCAGCCGTCCTAGCAGCTGTCCCCCGAACACCATGTGGCCACAGTAAACGGTCAATGGTGAGATGGCTCTTGATTACTTCGCGGGTTTCGTTCAGCCTGCCGTAGGATTCGCGCCTATTCCACGGGGAGACCGAGACCTCTGGCGATCAGCATGCGCTGCACCTCGGAGGTGCCTTCGCCGATCTCGAGGATCTTCGCGTCGCGGTAGAAGCGGGCCACCGGATACTCCTCCATGAACCCGTAGCCGCCGAAGACCTGGGTGGCGATGCGAGTCGCGGTGACGGCCGACTCGGTGGCGTACAGCTTGGCGGCGGCGGCCGCCTGCTTGAACTCCTTCATCGTCACGGCCCCCGAGTCGAGCCCGGACTTCATGGCGGCGGCCTCGTACGTCAGCAGGCGCGAGGCCCGCAGCATGACCTCGAGGTCGGCGATCTGGAAGGCGACGCCCTGCTTACGACCGATCGGGCCGCCGAAGGTCTGCCGCTCCCCCGCGTACTCGAGCGACATGTCGAGGCAGGCCTGGATGCAGCCGACCGCGAGCGCGGCGATCGCGACGCGACCGTCGTCGAGGGTGGCGAGGAACTGGGCGTAGCCGCGGCCGCGCTCACCGAGGAGGTGGTCGGCCGGCACCCGGGCGCCGTCGAAGGAGAGCGGATGGGTGTCGGAGGCGTGCCAGCCGAGCTTGTCGTACGCCTTCTCGGCGGTGAAGCCGGGCGTGCCCGAGGGGATCATGATGGTGCTGATCTCGGGCTTGCCGTTGTCGCGGGTCCCGGTGCGGGCGGTGACGGTGACGACCGAGGTGATCGAGGAACCGGAGTTGGTGATGAACTGCTTGGCACCGTCGACGACCCACTCCTCGCCGTCGAGGACGGCCTTGGTGGCGGTCGCGCCGGCGTCGGAGCCGGCACCCGGCTCGGTCAGCCCGAACCCCGCCAGCTTCTTGCCCGCGACGAGGTCGGGAAGCCAGCGCTCCTTCTGCTCGTCCGTGCCGTAGGTGAGGATCGGGTTGATGCCCAGGCCGACAGCGGCCTCGAGCGTGATCCCGATCGACTGGTCGACGCGGCCGAGCTCCTCGATCGCGACGCAGAGCGCGACGAGGTCACCCTCACCCCCGCCGTACGCCTCGGGGGCGGTCAGGCCGAACAGGCCCAGCTCACCCATCTTGTGGACCACGTCGACAGGGAAGTGGTGATCGCGGTCCCACTGCGAGGCATGGGGCGCGATCTCCTTCTGGGCGAAGTCACGGACGACAGCACGCAACTCTTCGTGCTCGGGCTGGAGAAAGGCGGTCACGCGCCCCAGGTTAGCGCTTATTAACCTGGGGCGCGAGATCCGCGTCACATCTCTATCGGAATGTTCCCGTAGAGACCGTCCCGGCGATGCGCCGCTGGAAGATCAGGTAGACGACCAGCACCGGAAGCACGGTCATCACCACGCCCGCGAAGAGCGCACCGAAGTCGACGTTGTAGCCCGCCTGCGACGAGAACGACGCCATCCCCTGGGTGAGCACCCAGTTGTCCCGGTTGGTGTTGAGCGCCACCGGGAGCAGGAACTGGTTCCACAGCCCGAGGAAGTTGAAGATCGCCACGCCGGCCATCCCGGGTGCGGCCATCGGCAGCATGATCTGGAAGAACGTGCGCCACTCGCCCGCACCGTCCATCATCGCGGCCTCGTAGACGTCGTCGGGCAGCGTCTTGAAGAAGGCAAAGAGGAAGAAGACGGTGAACGGCAGCGCGTAGGCGACGTAGGTCAGGATCAGCCCGGGCAGCGTGTTGAGCAGTCCGAAGCCCTGGAGCACGAAGAACAGCGGCACGATGACCAGGAAGACCGGGAAGGTCAGCCCGGCGAGCATCGTGTAATAGATGACCCTGCGGCCGAAGAAGTCGAACCGCGCCAGCACGTAGGCGCACATCGCCCCCAGCAGCATCACCAGCACCAGAGCGGTGCCGACGACGATGACGGTGTTGAAGAAGTACGTCCCGATGCCGGCCTTGGTCCAGGCGCTGACGTAGTTGTCGAAGCTCCACTCCGCGGGCAGGGAGAACGGCGAGGACAGGATCTCCTTCGACGTCTTGAACGAGGAGAGCACCACCCAGCAGAAGGGCACGATGACGATGACCGACCAGATGATCAGCATCGTGTGCGACGTGCCGGCGACCAGTGCGTCACCGGGCGTACGTCGCCCGCCTTCGGAGCGGGCAGCGACAGGCTTGTCCAGAGTGACGGCGCTCATCGGCGTACGTCTCCCTTCTTGTCCCGTCCGCCAGCGAAGTGGAAGACGACGAAGACCAGGGCGGCGAAGAGCAGCGTGACCAGGGCGAGCACCACGCCCATCGAGGTGGCGTAGCCGAACTGGCTCTTCTTGAAGGCGGTGTTCATCAGGTGCTGGCTCATCGTCAGCGTGCTGTTGGCAGGGCCGCCGCCAGGGGCGAGCGCCGCCATGAAGACGTACGCATCGAGGGTGAGGATCCCCAGATAGATGTAAGCCGTCTGCACGTTGTCACGGATCGAGGGGAGCGTGATCGAGATGGCGGTGCGGAAGCGGCCCGCACCATCGATGCGCGCAGCCTCGTAGATCTCCGCGGGTACGCCCTTGATGGCAGCCACGAAGAGCACCGTGTAGAAGCCGATGCTGGCCCAGATGATCACGAACATCGAAGCCGGCATCGCCGCACGCACCTCCCCGAGCCAGGCGTAGTCCTTGAACCCGTCGAGGCCGATGCCGGTGAGCATGCCGTTGAGCAGGCCGGCGGCGGGGTCGTAGACCTGAGCCCAGAGCAGACCGATGACGACGGCCGGGACGGCGTAGGGGAAGAACGAGACGACCCGGTAGAAGCCGGACCCGTTCAGACCGCGGACCTGGCCGGTGCTGGGACCGGCGGTGGTCACGACCACCGCGATCGCCAGCGCCGCGACCAGAGTCACGAACGGCACCACGATCGTGAGCAGTACGTTGTTGCGCAGCGCCTTGAGGAAGGTCTCGTCGTCGAGCAGCTTGGCGTAGTTGTCCAGGCCGATCACGTTCAGTTCCGGGGAGAAGCCGGTCCAGTCGGTCAGCGAGTAGAACATCGCCTGACCGATCGGGAGCACGACGAAGATGACGAAGACCGCGACCGGTAGGCCGAGGAAGACCGCCATGAACAGTGCCCGGTCGAGCGTGAGCTTGCGGCGGCGCCGGCCGGGGGCGGCCCCCCAAGGATTCTCCTCGGAGGGACCGCCCGCGGTCCACGCCATCGTGGTGGATGGGTCCGGCATGGTGTCAGGAAACCTTGAGCTTCTCGATCGATGAGTCGTCGGCGACCTTGTCGAAGATGCCCTGGACTGCCTTGGTCAGGCCCTTGACGTCGAGGTCACCGGAGAGGAACGAGTTCCACACGACGAGCTCGTCGGCGTTGGTGCCGTAGTAGTCGTAGAACTGGTAGTTGAAGGTGTTCTCACCGGCGGCGTCGAGCATCGCGCTCTGCGACTTCAGCGCCGCGGAGCCGAAGCCGTCGGCAGGGATGGTGTCCTTGACGATGGTCGGCGCGAGCTTCGTCTTGGCGAAGTTGGTCGCGGCCTCCTTCGACAGCATGGCGCGGAGGATCTCCTTGCCACCGGCCGGGTTCTTCGCCTTGCTCGGCACGATGAACGCCTCGCCGGCCGCGGCCCGGACGGCCTCGTACGGGAGCGACGGGCTGTCGCTGAGGACGAACTCCGGGATGCCGGTCATCTCGAAGCCCTCCTTGGTGGCGTCCTTCATCTCGTTCTCGATCCAGCCGCCGCTCGGGTAGAGGAGGGCCTGCTGGTCGTTGGACCACTTGGCCTGCGCGGCGGTGAACTGGGTGCCGGCGCCGCCGGGGACGAACATGTCCTGCTTCACCATCTCGCCGAGCTTCTCCAGGATCCCCTGGATGACCGGGTGGGACCAGGCGCCCTTCTCGAGGTTCTCCAGCGCGAGGCGTACCTCGTCGCCGCCCTCCTTGGCCGCCGAGTCGATCACCAGGGTGCGGTAGTAGGTCGCCGCCTCCTTGCCCCAGACCCAGAGGTACTTCTTCTTGGCCTTGGCCTTGGCACCGAGGTCGAGCGCCTCGTCCCAGGTCTTCGGCGCGGTCCAGCCGTTCTCCTGGAAGAGCGAGTTGGAGTACCACACGCCGTAGAGGGTCATGACGTAGTTGATCGCCACGAACCGGTCGCTGTAGGTGCCGGGGTCCTTCACGTTCGGGTAGAGGGTGTCCTCGATCTTGACGCCCTCGTAGCTCTCCGCCTCGAAGACGTCGTCGAGCTCCTCGAGCTGGGCGGCGATCGAGCTGAAGCCGATCAGGTCCGCACCCGAGTTGTCGATCAGGTCCGGGGGCGTGCCGCCGACGAAGCGCGGCTGCAGCTCCGTGGCGATCTTGGTCGTGGCGCTGACCTTGATGTCGGCGTCGGCGAACTCCTTGCCGACCACGCCTGCGGCGAACTCGACGTAGTCGTAGCCGTAGCCACCGTCGAAGATCACCGCATCGACGGTGCCGTCCTTGGGCATACCGAACGGGTTGGACGCGGACTTGGTGCCACCGCCGGAGTTGTCGGTGTCGCTACCGGGCGCGCCACACGCGGCGAGCGCTCCGGAGAACGACACGAGCGCCGCGCCGGCGAGGGTGCCGCGCAGAAGGGTCCGGCGATCGAGCCGGTGAAGCTGCTGGGACATCGTGCTGCCTTCTTTCGGGTGGGTTCCTCGTTACTTCTTCTTTACGGGTGTTCAGGCCATGCTTCCGATGCGTTCGCCGTAGCGAGCCTTCAACGCATCGTTGTGCTCATCGCCACCCGGGATATTGGCGGAGAGATAGAGGGGCGGGGTCTCGCCCGCCTCCTGGATCCTCGCGGCGGTGGCGAGGGTCAGGAGCTGGGCGATGTAGGCCGCCGTGATGGAGGAGACGGCGCCGGCGAGAACGCCGCCATCACCGACCGGGACGGTTGCATCGCCGAACGGAGCCAGGTTGTCGATCACCACGTCGGCGATCTCGGCCAGGCGCTTGCCGCTGGGGTGCTTGGGGGTGACCGCGTTGGTGTGCTCGAGGCTGGTCACCGCGATCACCGTGTGGCCCTCCTCCTTCGCGCGCTGCGCGATGCCGACGATCGAGCCGTTGACACCGGAGTTGGACGCGATGAGGAAGACGTCCTCGGGGTGGAACTCGTGGAGCTCCCAGAGCTCGTTGGCGATGTTGGTGTCACGCTCGAGGAGACCGCCCTTGAGATCGCTCGCCGGCCGGTCGCCCTTGAGGACCGTGTCACGAAGAGCGATGGCGTGGGTGGGGATCAGGCCGCCCGCCCGCCCGGCGATCTCCATCGCGAACGCCTGCGAGTGGCCGGTGCCGAACGCCTGCAGCACACCGCCGTTGCGGATGCTGGCGACCATCGCCTCGACCGCCGCGTCGAGGCCACCGGATTGCGCCATCGCCTGCAGCTCGGACAGGCGTGTGCGAACCTGCTCATCGAAGGCTCCGAACACGTCTCTGGTCAATTAGTCCACCCACCTAGCAAACTCCGGCCGCGACCGTATGTCGAGGCCTGCGCTCGAAAACTATTTGGAGAGAGTACGCCTGGCAATGGTTTTCTGTTACGAAACGGTGTCAATGACTGACAACTACTTGGGCAACTATCTGGGACTCGACGCTGGAGGCACCAGCACTCGCGCCGTCGTCGTCTCCTCCGACGGACGATGCGGAGGCATCGGGAAGGCCGGCAGCGGCAACCCGACCTCCGCCGGAATCGACGCTGCCACGAGGGCGATCAGGTCCGCCGTC
>JALZDD010000359.1 GCA_030862715.1 Actinomycetota bacterium
CGAGTGGGCACCGATGTGCCCACTCGACCGGCGTTGCTGACGTCTCGGCGTCGCTGACCGGCTCTACCTAGCAGGTGCCCGCTGCGTCGCGGGGGCCGACCGCGCAGGTGTCGCTACCCGTGCCGCCATAGAGGACGTCGTCACCCGAGCCGCCATCGAGGTTGTCGTTCTGGTCCCCTCCCTCGAGGTAGTCGGCTCCAGAATCTCCGCGGAGGACGTCCGAGCCTGTGCCGCCGAGAAGGCTGTCATCCCCGATGCCTCCCCAGAGGCGGTCATTACCGGCATCACCGCGGATGTAGTCGTTGTGGTCTCCGCCTTGGATCTGGTCAGCGCCACGGCCGCCGTACAGATCGTCGGCCCCGGTGCCACCGTAGATCCGGTCGTCACCAACGCCTCCCCAAACCAGGTCGCGCCCCGCACCGGTCGAGACGATGTCGTTGCCATCGCCTGCTGTGATGGTGTCGGTTCCGATCGCGCCCCAGATGCGGTCGCTGCCGGTGCCGCCATAGATGTCGTCGCTGCCGCGTCCGCCGATGATCTTGTCGGCTCCTGACTCGCCATAGAGAAAGTCGGGTCGGGCTCCGCCTTGGATGGTGTCGTTGCCCGCGTTGCCGTGGATGTGATCTTGCGAGTCGCCACCCAGGATGGTGTCACTGCCGTATCCACCGCTGATGATGTCGACGCCCGATCCCCCATCGATGAGATCGTTGCCGCCCCTCCCTTCGATCACATCACCGCCGCCTCGACCGCAGATCACGTCCCTGCCGGACGTTCCGCGGAGCTTGTCATCGCCGGACGTGCCGACGATCGTGCAACGTACGCCGGTTGATGTTGTCGCCGCGCCTGCGGGACTCGCCACGAGTACGGTCGCCGAGGCGGCCATCGCGACGATCCCGGCAAGCAGCCTGCGCCCCGTCAGGAGCACCATTCCTGCCTCCAGAAGATCCTCAGGCCCGCGTCAGCGCGGGCCTGAGGATCGTGCCAGATCCGATACCCCTCGAGGTAGCGAATTGCCGTTCTGTGGAGCGATTGTCGAACGGGTCAGAACAACAGCGCCGTGCTCGGGTCTCCGACGATCCTGGCCACGTCGGCGAGGAAGCGGGAGCCGGCCTCGCCGTCGATGTGGCGGTGGTCGAAGCTGAGCGCGAGGGTGCAGACGTCGCGAGGTTCGATGCGCTCGTCGTCGCCGGTGCCGACCACCCATGGCTGACGCTTGATCGCGCCGACGGAGAGGATCGCGGACTCGCCCGGGTTGATGATCGGGGCGCCGCCGTCGATGCCGAACGGGCCGATGTTGGTGATCGTGAACGTCCCGCCGGTCTGGTCGGCCGGCGGGGTCTTGCCGGTGCGTGCAGTGGCGGTGAGCTCGTTGATCGCGGTGCCGAGCTCGACCAGGGACATTCGGTCGGCGCCCTTCACGTTCGGGACCTGGAGGCCCCTGGGGGTGGCCGCGGCGATGCCGAGGTTGACGTACTCCTTGAAGACGATCTCCTGGGCGGTCTCGTCCCACCACGAGTTGATGATCGGCGTACGTCGCATCGCCAGCAGTGTCGCCTTGGCCACGATCAGCAGCGGGCTGACGCGGACCTCGGCGAAGTCTCGGTTGGCCTTGAGGCCGGCGACCAGCTCGGACGTACGGGTCACGTCGACCGTCGTCCAGACGGTCACGTGCGGCAGCGTGAACGCCGAGTCGACCATCGCCTGGCCCATCTGCTTGCGCAGGCCCTTGATCGGCTCACGACGCTCACCACCTACCGGCGCTGACTGCTCGGACGAAGGCGCCGGAGCAGACGTCAGATTCTCCAGGTCAGCGGTGGTGATCACGCCGTCGTCCCGTTCCGGGGTGACGGTAGCCAGGTCCACACCCAGGTCGCGCGCGAGCTTCCGGGCGGTCGGCTTGGCGAGCACACCGGTGCCCGTGGCGGCGGCCGGCGCGGAGACGGTGCGGTTGCGGCGTACGACCGCGTCTTCCTTGGAGCCGTAGCCGACCAGCGTCAGCGGCTTCTCGGCCTCCTCAGGCTGAGGAGTTGACGTCTCGGTCGACGCAGCCGACGTCTCGGCCGACGCAGCTGACGCCTCGGCCGACGCAGCCGACGCCTCGGCCGACGGAGCTGACGTCTCGGCGGGGGCGTCGCCGATGCGGATGATCGGAGTGCCGACCTGGACCTCGGTGCCGACCTCGACCAGGAGCTCCTGGACGACCCCGGCATAGGGCGAGGGGAGCTCGACGACGGACTTGGCGGTCTCGATGTCGCAGACGGGGTCGTTGACCTTGATGACGTCACCGACCGCGACGTGCCACTCGACGATCTCGGCCTCGGTGAGTCCCTCTCCGACGTCGGGCAGCTTGAACTCGTTGGAGGTCACCATGCCAGGCTCCTGTCGACGGCATCGAGGACCCGGTCGAGGTCGGGGAGGAAGTACTCCTCAGCACGAGCCGGCGGGTAGGGCGTGTCGAACCCGCCGACGCGCAGGACCGGAGCCTCCAAGGAGTGGAAGCAGGTCTCGGTGATCCGGGCGGCGAGCTCGGCGCCGAGACCGAGGTTGACGTGGGCCTCGTGGACGACGACGGCACGGCCGGTACGCCGCACCGACTCATAGACCGGCGCCATGTCCAGCGGCGAGAGGGTGCGCAGGTCGACCACCTCGACCGACTTGCCCTCTCCCGCGGCCGCCTCGGCGGCGGTCAGCGCGGTCTTCACCGTGGGCCCGTAGGCCAGCATCGTCAGGTCGGTGCCGGTCCGCGTCACTCGCGAGGCGAACAGCGGAGCAGGTGTGGCATCCACTTCGACCTCGGCCTTGGTCGAGTGGTAGAGCCGCTTCGGCTCCAGGAAGATCACCGGGTCCGGGTGCGAGATCGCCTGCTGGATCATCCAGTAGGCATCGACGGGGTCGGAGCAGGCGACCACCTTGAGCCCGGGGGTGTGCGCGAACTGCGCCTCCGGCGACTCGCTGTGGTGCTCCACCGCGCCGATGCCGCCGCCGAACGGGATCCGGATGACCATCGGCATCTTCACCCGACCCTGGCTGCGGAAGTGGATCTTGGCGACCTGGCAGACGATCTGGTCGTAGGCCGGGTAGACGAACCCGTCGAACTGGATCTCGACCACGGGCCGGTAGCCCCGCATCGCCATGCCGACGGCGGTGCCGACGATGCCGGACTCCGCCAGGGGCGAGTCGATGACCCGGTCCTCGCCGAAGTCCTTCTGCAGCCCGTCGGTGATCCGGAAGACGCCACCGAGCTTGCCGACGTCCTCGCCCATGAGCAGGACCTTGGGGTCGTCCTCCATCGCCTTGCGCAGGCCCATGTTGAGGCCCTTGGCGAGCGTGATCTTCTGCGTCTTCTGGTCGCTCATCGGTGCGCCCCTTCGAAGCTCTCGAGGTACGCCGCGAAGCCCTCACGCTGCGCCGCCAGCTCCGGAGTGGTCTCGGCGTACACGCGGTCGAAGATGCTCAACGGATCGGGATCGGGCAGCGCCTTGCAGCCCTCGCGAAGGTTGTGCCCGAGCTCGTCGGCCTCAACCTGGACGCTGCCGAAGAACTCGGCGTCGGCCAGGTCGCCCCGGACGAGGTACGCCTTCACCCGCTCGATGGGGTCCTTCAGCTTCCACGACTCCTCCTCCGCCTTGAGGCGGTAGCGGGTGGGGTCGTCGGTCGTGGTGTGGGCACCCATCCGGTACGTGTAGGCCTCCACCAGCGTCGGACCCTGGCCGTCGCGGGCCCGCTGGAGCGCGGCCTTGGTGACGGCGTACGACGCGAGGACGTCGTTGCCGTCGACCCGGACGCCGGGGAAGCCGAAGCCCAGCGCCCGCTGGTAGAGCGGGATCCGGGTCTGGCGCTCGATGGGCTCGGAGATCGCCCACTGGTTGTTCTGGCAGAAGAACACGACCGGGGCGTTGTAGGAGGCGGCGAAGATGAAGGCCTCGTTGACGTCGCCCTGGCTGGAGGCGCCGTCACCGAAGTGCGCGATCACGGCGGCGTCGCGGTCGGGATCGCCGGTGCCGACGACGCCGTCGCGCTGCATGCCCATGGCGTAGCCGGTCGCGTGCAGCGTCTGGGCGCCGATCACGATCGTGTAGAGGTTGAAGTTGTAGTCGGCCGGCCGCCAGTCACCGTGGTCGACCCCGCGGAACAGGCCGAGCAGCTTCAGCGGGTCGAGGCCGCGGCAC
>JALZDD010000415.1 GCA_030862715.1 Actinomycetota bacterium
CGGTACCGACCAGCCAGGAACTGTCGACCTGGAGCTTCGCGACATGCCAGCCGGCCTCGGCCAATCGGTCGAACGCGTACTGCGAACGGCGGCTGATCTCCGAGGTCGTGGGCGCCGAAGCGTGCATGCACACGATGTCGAGTTCTGGGTCGACCACGAGTTGCGCTGCATCGCTCTGTGCGATCCGCTGTGCGATCCGCTGCGCGGCTCGTCGACCGTCGACAAGAATCGCACCCAAGCCGTCACGATCCAGTCCGAGCGCCCGCAGCGTCGCCCAGAATGCCGCTGCGGCTGCCCCAGCACGAGAGCATTCGATACTGATCTCACCCAGGTGGAGTTCATCGGAGGTGAAGTATGTGTACGGCGAATCGTGGGCGAAGAACTTACCGACGGCGGGGTCGGCGAAGAGCACTGATCCACAGCCGTAAGGTTGCAGACCGTGCTTGTGCGGATCGACCACGATCGAGTCAACTTCCTTGAGGGCGTCGAACGGGCGGGGATCGACGAGTGGATCCGGGCCAGCAAGAAGGGTGTGAAACCCTCCGTACGCCGCGTCGACGTGGACCCTGACCCCGAACCGTCTCGCGATCTGCACGATGTCGTGCACCGGGTCGAGCGCCCCGAGGCTCGTCGTGCCGAGTGTTGCAACGACAGTGCCGACGCCGCCGGCCGCCAGCCGGTCCTCCAGTGCGTCCAAGTCGATGCGGCCGGTCCTGTCCTCCTTGATGCTCTCGTGCGAGAGGCCGAGCAGGTGGCTCATCCGGGAGTGCGTGTAGTGGGCCGCCTTGCTCGAGACCACGATGCCTGTCGGGTTGAGCTCACGGGCGACGTAGAGCGCCTCTAGGTTCGCGATCGTGCCGGAGGAGGTGAGGTGACCCAGATGTTCGGCGAAGCCGACCATTCCGGCGAGCTCCTTGACCGCCTCTTTCTCCATCACGGAAGTCGCGGGGCCCGCATCCAGGGCATGATTGTTTGGGTTCACCAGTGCGGCGGCCGCGTAGGCGATCCAGGCGACCGGATGTGGCGGCTTAAGGATCTGGCCGACGTACTTGATGTCGCCATACGGGTAGTTGTCAACCAGCCGCTCGGCGAGCTCGTCGACCGCGCGACGCTGTTCTACCGGCAGGACCGTCGTCTCGTGCCAAAGCTGTGCGAGCGGCTCGAGGTCACGCACTACGCGGGCGAGGCGCTCGGCAATTTCAGGTTCAAGAGGCATGTCAGTATGGGTACCAGATCTGGTCGGTTGGGACGTCGGTGCCGCGAAGATGTGCGAGCTTCGCGATGACAGGGCTTCCGACTTCAAGGAACGCACGGAAGCCATCCTCGGAGTCCCACTCGTCGATGTCGAGGATCTCCGAGCCGTTGTAGAAGCGCCGGTGGCTGATTAGTCCGTGCTTCTCGAGCAGCCCCCTCAGTTCGTTTCCGAGCTCAGGATACTCGTCGGCGACCTCGCGGACCCGGTCCATGTCCGCGCCGGTGATCCGGACTGTGACAGTGATAGGCACGTACTTTCCTTTCGGGGTTCGGGATTGGGAAGACTCAAATGGAGAAAACGTTGAGCGCTCGAAGGACACCTTCGGTCTCCCATGAACTCCATTCTTCGGCAATGAGGTCGCCCTCAATGCGCGCGATGGTTATTCCGCGCATGCTGACGTTGCGATTGGTCGGCGGAATTCCCAGATATGGTGCAGCGTGGGTGCCATCAGACTCCCAACGGTAGGCGACACGGTCGCCCTGCTCGACGAACTCGAGCAGCCGGGACTCGAGGTCAGGGAATGCGGCTGAACGCTCGATCAGGAGTGAGATGAAGTCGATCGCGTTGATGTCAGCGTGCGCCGAATGCCGTGCATAGTCCCGAGCGAGGAACCGTGTCAGATCACGCGTAGGTCCTTGCCCCACCATATCCCAGAACGAGCGGATCACGCCGCTGTTGTGTCCGGTCATCGTGCCTGCTCCTGCAGCGGGACGGTCACGAGGCTTGCGCCGTCATAGAACTTGCTGGCGAGGTAGACCAACGGGGGCTTCGAATACGAGGCTGCCGCTGTCACCAACCCGACGAAGATCGTGTGCGTTCCTGCCCGCATGCGGGACTGAACCCGAAACTCAAGCTGCGCGGACGCCCCGTCGACCAGCGGGACACCGCTCGCACCAGTGGTCCATGCGATCGACTCGAACTTGTCGGTGCCCGAGGTCGCGAACACATTCGCGACCGGCAGTTGGTCGCTGGCCAGGATGCTGACCCCGAAGGTGTCGACCGCGAACAGGTGCGGGTAGGTCGAGGATGTTTCCTTGACACACACCATGACCAGCGGCGGCTCCATCGAGACGCTGGAGAACGCGTTCACCGCCAAGCCGTACGGGACCCCGTTGACCGACGTGGTCACAACCGTGACACCCGTTGGAAACGCGCGGTGGAAACCCTTGATCGAATCGACCAGGTCAATGGACTCATAACTCATGCCTGCGCCCCCTCTAGGAACTCGAATCGGACGCGGCCGGGTCCTCGAGCGGGACACGGAGTTCGGGGACGTGCGCGGTTCGAATATCAACCACACCAACGTCCGCAAGGCGGACGGTTGGACGGGCGAGTGGCTCATCGACCTTCGCGCCGTACTCGGAGATCGTCTTGAACCCGTCGCCGTCGGTCCGGTCCCAGACCGGCTTTCCCCCAGGGGGCCTGAAACGGGGCATGACCTCCTCGGCAAACAAGGTCATGTTCTTCCGGGTCAGCCACGCCGGCATCGTCCAGGCGTCGCCGGTCACCACGAGCCGGCCCGCGCCCATCGCGCTGGTCAGTTCGTCGATCTGCTCGGCGACCGTCTCAGGTGACCCACAGATGATCGACCGATCCGCGACGGCATCCTCGAAAGTCGTGTCGGAAATCTCTCTGCTCCGATAGCCTCCGGCCGCCATTCCGCGAAGCGACTGGGGCGTGACATGTCCGGGCGGGAAGGAGTCGTGGAACGCTGACCCGAAAGAATTCTGCAGGACCGACATGTAGTGCGCCTCGACCTCTTGGCGTGCCTGCCTGTCGGTCTCGGCGACATGGATCATTGCGGTCGCAACGATCTGACTCGGGTCAGGGGTGTAACCCGCCTCCTGACACATGTCGCGAAATGTCTGCACGTTCTTCATCAGCATGGGAAGGGGCACCAGGATTGCCAGGTAGGTGTACCTGTTGTCGGCCGCGAACTTCAGCGACTCCTTGGACCCGACTGCAGGCACCCAGATCTCGGGGTGCGGCTTCTGGAGCGGCTTCGGCCAGAGGTTGGCGTACGGAGCGCGAAAGTACTTGCCGTCCCAGTCGAATGGACCGTCCTCGGTGAGCGCCTTCTTAAGCAGGTCGTGGCCCTCGCGGTGCCTCTCACGAGCATGGGTGGGGTCGAGACCCAGCGCGTGGTAATTGGGGCCGATCCCAAGGGGCATACCGAAGAAGTACCGACCCCGCGAGAGGTAGTCGAGCGCGACAACCTCCTCTGCGTATCTCATCGGAGTGAGGTAGGTGTTCATGATCGCGCCGACGGTCCCGACACGGATGTGCTTGGTGCGGGCCGCCAAGACGGACGTCAGGACGACCGCTTGACCGGCAACGGCGTTTGGACCACCGTGCTGCTCGAGTACCAGGAGGCCATCGAACCCAAGCTCCTCGCCGAACACCATGCCATCGAGGAAATCCTCGATGATGCGCTGCCCACGAAGGGGGTCGTAGTACTTTGACGACGTCGTGATGTAGATCGACTTCTCGAGCTGGTCCCGCCTGGGGATGAAGCTGTATTTGCCGCCGTTGTTCAAGTAGAACTCAAGGTGGTTCATCGGTCCTCGCTGTTCTCGGTGACGAAGTTGGCGACCATGTCGGCGAGCAGCTTCGGCTCCTGCACGAACGGCACGTGAGAAGTGGGACGGTCGGTGCCCTCAATACGTGTCAGACGTGCGCCCGGGATCAGCTCGGCATAGCGAGCGACGACCGAAGCGTCGAGGATGCGGTCCTCGTCGGGGATGATCACTTGAGTGGGCGTCTTGACGCGAGCGAGCCGACGGTCGAGCCGAACGTCGTAGCGCGGGTTCCACTGAAGACGCGCCCTCGTTGTCAGCTCGATGTAGTCGTGGATCTTTTGCTCGAGCGGATCGTCTTCCTCCAGATACTCCGGGTAGTGATCTGCTGCGCCGTTGAAGGTCCGATCGAGTGCTTCCTCACCGCTTTGTCGGAACGGGTCGGTCAGAGCGCTACGGCGGAGTCCTGCCGGCGCGATGAGCTGCAGACTCCGCAGCCGCGCCGAGAACAAGACCGCGTAGTGCGCCGCCATCCATCCGCCGAGCGAGTGGCCGACCAAGTGGAACGTCTCCAGTCCGAGCGCATCAACGAGATCGTCGTAGTGCAGAGCGACATCGTCGAAGTCCTCAAGCCATTCGGGCATCACAGTGTCACCGAAGCCAGGATGCTCGGGAACAATGAGATCAACGCGTGTCGCGACCTCCTCGTAGAACGGCAACCAGCGCCTCGTGAGGCCAGCGCCATGGAAGTACACGACCGGCTCTCCAGAGCCGCGGCGTCGGAATGCGACGTCCACATCGCCCACGAGCAATCGGCTTGGCTCGGTGTAAAACGCCCACTTTCGTTGCGCTGTCACAACCTACGCCCTTCCAGTCCGTAGTCCGTCGCCACCGTCGGCGACCACCAAAACCATGCGTTTCTTTTGATCTACGAATACTATCGCATAGTGACCTCTCCCCTTCAAGCCCTTGCCGGGCATTGCGGACTTCCCAAAACCGCGGACGCTGTTGTCGTTGGCGGCGGCATCATCGGTCTGCTTGCCTCCATAGAGCTCAAGCAGGCGCACCGCTCAGTCGTGCTGATCGAGGCGGCAAGAGTTGGGTGCGCACAGTCGCGGCGCCACATCGGATTCATTCGCGAGCAAGGACGCACTAGCGCCGAGACCGAACTGATGCGACTCTCCCAACAGATGTGGTCTGAACTGGCTGATCTCGTGGGGCCTGATCTCGGATGGTTCCGCGGCGGGCACCTCTCCCTGTCCTGCGAGGACACGAACCGTGCCAACGCCCCGATCGGCGCTTGGGGAGACGTGGCGAAGCGAGCGGGCATCCCGTTCGAGGAGTTGAGTGCCGCAGAGATCACCGAGCGCCATCCGTGGCTGTCTCCGCGATACACGTACGCTGGCTTCACACCGGCCGACGCACAGTTGGACCCGAACCTGTCGCTTGACGCGCTCGTCCACCACGCCAGGTCGATGGGGGTCAATGTCATCGAACGAGTGGCCGCCAACTCTTTGGTACTCCGCGGCGACAGAGTTGTCGGCGTCAGCACGGGCCGCGGCGACATCTCGACCCCTGTCGTGATCCTCGCCACCGGTGCTTGGACGCGGCGCCTCCTGCGGCACCATGGCGTCACGCTCCCGACGCACTGCGGCGTGGCAACGATCGCGGCCACGAAGCCCGTCCCGCCGCTGACCCGCCACACGGTCTGGGAGATCGGTAAACTCGGCTTCCGCCAGGACCAACGCGGCCGGCTCGTATTCGCGTTCGGCGGCTACGCACGCGTGCACTTACGCTGGGAAGACATTCTCGCTGGCCCACGCCTGCTGCCGACGTACTTGCGATCGTGGCGAACGATCCGACTGCGAATCACGCGGGACCTCTGGAGAGACATCTGGGCCGTGATTCGCCGACATCCGCTCGAAAGCCTGTCTTGGAGCGAGCACCCACCAAACCATGCCGAGGTCAAGCAGGGCCTGGAGCAGCTGGCATTGATGGTTCCTTCGCTTCGCGACCACCTCACCTTGGATGAGGCCTGGTCCGGTGTCATTGACGCCACTGCCGACGAGCTTCCCGCCATCGGCGACGGCGGCATCCGCGGCTTGTCGTTCGCTGCGGGTCTCAGCGGCCACGGAATCGGCATCGCTCCAGCAGTAGCGCGTGCCTTGACAGAGATCGCCTCGACAGGTGAGACCACCGTCCCGGACGTGGCTGAACTGTCACCAGAAAGGCTCCGTGGCTACAAACCGTACCCAGGTCGCCGCAGACGAGCACGCACGGTCACTAAGATGACCACGTGAATCCTAAGATCGTCGACACACTGGCCGAAAACGTCCGTCGCCTTCGCGAGCGTAGCGGCCTATCTCTAGCCGCTCTTGCCGACCGCTCAGGGGTCGCGAAGGCGACCCTGTACAAGGTCGAACGTGGCCGCACCAATCCCACGATCGAGACCGTCGAAGCCATTGCCGACAGCTTCAAGATCTCGGTGTCATCCCTGATCGAGCCCAGCGACGACCGTCGGATGGTAGTGGTTCGTAAGGGCGACGGGGAGAACATCTCCGACGACTCCTCGACCGGATTCATCCTCGGCCGGCAGGCGATCGCCAGCGGCACGATCGAGATCCACTCGGTGACGTTCCTCGATGGACGCGGGGAGACCTCGGCTTCGCACGGCGTCGGCTCGCGCGAGCACGTTTTGGTCACCAGCGGATCCATCGAGGTCGGACCTGTGGGCCAGGAAGTGCGGCTCGAGAAGGGTGACTACGCAACCTACTCAGCGGACCGTGCCCACCGATGGCAGTCAATCGACGGCCCAGCAAGCGTGGTCATAATGCTCGCGTTCGCGAGCGCACTTTGAGCGAGCCATATCACGCTGGTTGAACCGTCTCCCGTCACACCTCAGACACGCTCGATGTGTGCGAGCAAGAACCCGTCCGCACGGATCCAATCTCGACCCGACGCATAGCGAACCATCGCGTCGAACTCAAGGCTCCAACGCGCGTTCGGATGACCTCGCGACCGCAACCAATCGGGGTCAAGCGCGACCTGGCTGGGGCCGGTGAGTTCACCAGCCCCAGCCACTGAGAGTGCGAGCGCTAGAGCGTCACGATCACCTAGCTCTTCGCGCACGGCCAGCGACGTGAACACGTCGAGGTCCTCAAAAGACACATCGCCGAGGCGGTTCACATGCACGTACATCTGCCCTGCGCCTTGCCTTAGAGGACCGCAGTGAGGAATTCGCGGGTCCTTTTGTGCTGTGGGGATCCAAGCACCTGTGCTGGCGTTCCGACCTCTACGATCTCACCCTTGTCCATGAACACGACGCGATCTGCCACCTCACGGGCGAATCCCATCTCGTGTGTCACGACGACCATGGTCATAGTCCCTGTAGCAGCCAGTTCCCGGATCACAGCCAACACTTCTCCCACCAGCTCGGGATCGAGCGCGCTCGTCGGTTCGTCGAAGAGCATTACCTTCGGCTCCATCGCCAGCGCACGAGCGATCGCGACCCGTTGCTGCTGTCCGCCAGAAAGCTGGGAGGGGTAAGAGTTTTCCTTGCCCTCGAGCCCAACCCGGACCATCAACCTTTGGGCACGTGAAACGGCCTCACCCCTCCCCTCCCCCTTGACGCGTATCGGCGCGAAAGCGATGTTCTCGACGGCTGTCATGTGGGGGAACAGGTTGAAGCTCTGAAACACCATGCCGATGTCGATACGCCGGCGAGCGGCCTCCCGCTCGCGCATCTCGTGGACTCGGCCATTCTTGATCTTGTACCCGATCAGGTCGTCGTCGACCAGGATCTGGCCGCTGTTGATGTCCTCGAGGTGGTTGATGCAGCGCAGCAGGGTGCTCTTCCCGGACCCGGACGGGCCGATGAAGCAAGTGGTCTGCCTGGCCTCGAGTTCGACGTTGATGTCGAAGAGCACCTGTACATCACCGTAGGACTTGTTGACTCCCTTCATCCGGATCTGGGCACCGCGGCGACCGGCAACCTCAGCCGCCAGGCCCGCGCCCCCTCTGGGGCTTCCTGCATCGATATCGCTCATCGCTCGGCCAACCTTCTTTCCAGCGCAGACTGTGCAACTCCGAAGATCGAGATCACGATCAGATACCAGATCGTGGCAACGAGCATCAGTTCGATGACCCGATAGGTGGTACCTCCCAGACTCTGGGTGATCGTGAGGATGTCGCCCCCCGCGATAACCGAGACGAGCGAGGTGTTCTTGAGCATGTTGACGAACTCGTTACCCAGCGGCGGAGTAATGATCCGCATAGCCTGAGGCAGGACAATGAAGCGCAGGGTCCCCCAGCCATGAAGCCCGAGCGCCTTGGCTGCGTCCCTTTGCCCCGTGTGCACCGAGAGAAGTCCACCTCTCACAATCTCGCTCATGTATGCCGAGCCCGACAGCGTCAGGCCTATGACTGAAGCGACGAAAGGGCTGACGACCTCGCGCATCGGTGCCGAGTAGAGCGTCAGCCCGGTTCCGGGGATACCGAGAGTGAAGTCCGAGTAGAACAGCCCCAGATTCCCCGCAAGGATCAGGAGAACCAGCAGCGGCACCCCACGGAAGACGAAAACGTATCCCCAAGCGATTACGCGCATGATCCGACTCGGGGACAAGCGCATGACTGCCAGCCCAACGGCCAGCACCAGCGCGCACACCATGGAGATGATTGCTATCTCCAATGTGACGAGCAGTCCGCGAAGGACTGACCCATTCGTGAAGTACTCGCCGATGACGCGCCACTCCACGTTGGATGTGGACACAAAGGCGACGACGAGTTGAGCGACGACGAACACCGCCAAGAATGCGGTGAAATAGCGGCCATAGTGGCGCACCTTGACTACTTTGGCGTCTGTCAGGAGATCGTCGATGTCGACGACCTCCCGTCGGTGTATCTTGTCATCGGTAGACGGACTGACATTCATAGCTTCCACACTCCCTGCATACTGGGCACCGGGGCTCCGCAAGCCGGCAGATCTGGTCCACGATGACTAGTCCGCCTTTGCACCAAACGGTGTTCCGGTGAGCGGGTTACCCTTGATCTGGTCGAGGGTAAGGGCGCCGCCGGCGTCGTGCTTCGAAAGAACCTTCGCGTAGGAACCGTCCTCGACGATGGCTCGCAGGGCTCCGAGGAACGCCGCGCTCAGGCCGGGGTTACTCTTGTCGACCGCGATGCCATACAGGCCTGGGTCCCATTCTTTGGTCTGCTCGTGGCTCAGTTCGACCCACTCCATGCCTCCCTCGCTCTTGGCGGCGATACCGCGAACCGACTGCGCGCCCTCGAGGTAGCCGTCAATCTGACCGGACAGAAGCGCCGCGGCTCCAGCAGAAGCCGTCGAGTACTCCGAAATAGCGATCGGGTCCTCGCCCGCGGACTCGCAGTACTTCTCGCTCGCTCCCTCTAGCAGGCCCACGTACAGCGACCCGGAGACGGTCGCCACCCGACGGCCACACAGCGATGCCAGGTCTTGGGTGAAGTCGTCAGGATTGCCGCCGGCGTAGGCGATGCCCGTCGCCGCGAGGAAGAATGGCACAAGGTCCGCGACCTCCCGTTCGCGATCCGCGGTGACGCTGATCTGACCCATCAGGGCGTCCAGCGACCCTGCCGCGAGGCCCGGGAGCTGTCCTGGCCAAGCCGTGTTCTCCCACTCGATGTCAACGCCCATGATCGGCTCCATGAGCGCCGTGAGCTCGGGTCCGACGCCGACCGGCCTTGAACCGTCCGACGGGTCCGCATTGAGGAGCGGCAAGCTCTCAAACGAGCCACCGACCTTGACAACGCCCGCATCGCGGATGGCATCCGGAAGCCCGTCATAGAGCGCCTGGTCCACAGTCTCTGCATCGGGATCGATGCGCTCGGTATCAGCACCGTCAGAGCTCGCGCCGCCCGAGCAGGCAGCAAGACACACGGCCAGTGCCGAGACGACGACCACGACGGCAGCAGCCCGGTGACGCAGGAGGCGCCGATTACGGATCTGAGTCATTTTCATCTTCCTTGCTAGAGCGGTTCGAACACGCGTCCCACGAGCCACGTCCTCTTGATTCGTTTCTTACGCTATACGATTTAGACATCTTGGTACTACACTTTGGAAAGGAAAATCTGCCTGACCTTGGCGACGCCGACGTGTAGAGGAAACCGATGACACCACCGATTCGTACCGAAAACATCTCCATAGATGCTCACCCACTGGCGCCTCTGAGCGAGGAAGAGATCCTCGAGTTCCGCGAGATCCTCGATGAACTCGGGTTCCTCGGTCCTCGGACGCGGTTCGCATACGTAGCACTGCGTGAGCCTGAAAAGACCGACCTCGCGGACCGCGCCCGCTGGCCGTTGTTGGCCCGGGAGGTGAGCGCGCTACTCGGCGACACTCCTCACGGTCCGCTGGTCGACGTCGTGGTCGATCTACGCACACGTCGCTTGGTCGAGCACATCCACCTCGATCCGAACACCGACGGCCAACTACCAGCCCAAGACGACGACCTGGCCATCGCGGTACAGCTCGTCAAGAGCGACGCCCGATGGCGCGACGCCATGCGCCGCCGTGGTGTCGAGGACTACGACGGCGTCGTGATCGTGCCGCTATCTGCAGGCGTGTACGGGTACTCCGACGAAGTTGGGATCCGTGCCGCGCGAGCGCTCGCGTTCCGGCGCTCTTACCCCACTGACAACGTGTGGGCACATCCCATTGACGGAGTAGTTGCCCACCTCGATCTGACGAACAAACGCGTCCTTCGAGTCGTTGAGACAGACCACGTGGCAATTCCTGCAGAGAGCGGCGACTACTTGCATGCCGACGTCCGAGGTCCGTTGCGCACCAGCCAGCGACCGATTGAGATCACCCAGCCCGAAGGGGTCAGCTTCACCTTAGACGAAAGCTGTCTCACCTGGGAGAACTGGAAGATCCGCGTGGGCTTCACCGGACGCGAAGGACTCGTTCTACACCAGGTCTCGTTCACCGATGCAGGAGTGGACCGGCCGGTCCTGAACCGTGCCTCCATCTCGGAGATGGTCGTCAACTACGCCGACCCGAGCCCCACCCACGCATGGCAGAACTACTTTGACGCGGGCGAGTACCAAATGGGCCGGCTCGCGAACTCACTGAAGCTTGGATGCGACTGCCTCGGTGAGATCCGATACGTCGACGCAGTCGTCGCCGACGACTTCGGCAATCCTCAGCACATCCCCAACGCCATCTGCATCCATGAGGAGGATGTCGGCATCTTATGGAAGCACCAGGACATGTTCTCTGGTTCCAGGGAGACGCGTAGGCAGCGTCGCTTGGTGGTGTCCTTCTTCGTCACCGTCGGAAACTACGACTACGGCTTCTATTGGTACTTCTACCTCGACGGCACAATCTCGCTCGAGTGCAAGGCGACCGGGATCGTCTTCACTTCCGGCCATCCGGGCGACGAGTACCCGTTCGCAACCGAACTCGCACCCGGGCTGGGTGCCCCGGTACACCAGCACCTGTTCTGCGCACGGCTCGACATGGCCGTCGACGGTGACGACAACGTCGTGCGCGAGCACGAGATCGAACGCATGGCCACCGGTCCAACGAACCCGTGGGGCAACGCCATCCGCCGGCGGGTGACGGAGCTCAAGTCTGAAGCCCAGGCGGTCCGCGATGCCGACAACACCATGGGCCGCGTGTGGTCGATTGCCAGCGCATCCAAGCGGAACTACCTCGACAAGCCGACGTCGTACGTCCTCCTTCCTGAGGGTCAGCCCACCCTGCTCAGCGCAGATGACTCTTCCGCTGCACGCCGCGCCGCCTTCGCCAAGCACCACCTCTGGGTCACCCGCTACCGCCGAGACCAGCTTTGGGCCGCGGGACGCGTCGTCAACCAGCACCCCGGCGGCGGCGGACTTCCTGAGTACGTCGCGCGAGACGAGTCGCTCGAGGGTGAGGACCTTGTCGTCTGGCACACCTTCGGGCTGACGCACTTCCCCCGGACCGAGGACTGGCCCGTGATGCCCGTAGACGTCGCGGGATTCACCCTCAAGCCCGACGGGTTCTTCGACCGCAACCCGACGCTCGATGTTCCCGCGCAGGAGTTGTCAGCAGGCCACACCACCTGCGGCGATACCGCCTCGTGTGGTTGTGGATGCGCCCACGATGCCTGAAGGAATTCCGGGAACCGTGGACGGCGGATGGCAAGGGTCGAAATCACTCCGATGCCTTTCAGCGTAGTCCTCATGCTCAGCGGCTCCCACGGCTAACTCACGCCGTCCGAACGTTCCAGACAACAACGAGAAGAAACCGAGGTGGACTCATGACAGATCCGATCACCGTTCCCGCTGGACTGCTCCACATCGATGGGAAGTGGACTCCGTCCGTAGACGGCAACGAAGTTCCCGTCGTCAACCCTGCGACCGGTGAGCAGATCGGTTCGCTTGCTGCCGGCACCAGCGCAGACGTCGACCTGGCGGTTGCGGCTGCACGGCGACAGTTCGACGGTGGACAGTGGTCCACCCTGTCCGGACTCGATCGCGCTCGGCTTCTCTGGAGGCTTGCGGACCTGGTCGAAGAACACAAGGAGGACCTCGCTAAACTCGAGGCCCTCGATATCGGCCGCCCCTTCTTCGAGCCCATGCACATAGAACTCCCCAGTGCGGTCGACACATTCAGACACTTCGCTGGATGGGCCGACAAGGTCGTCGGTACGACCTTCAACCTCGCCGACCTTATGGGACGCGCCCGGACATCGTACACTATCCGACAGCCGATTGGCGTCGTCGGGGCGATCACGCCGTGGAACGCACCCACGATGATCGCATCCTGGAAGCTCGCGCCAGCTCTCGCCGCCGGAAACACGATCGTGCTGAAGTCGGCCGAAGATGCCTCGCTCAGCACGATGCTGCTCGTCGATCTGATCGATCGCGCTGGCTTCCCGCCCGGTGTCGTCAACCTGGTCACGGGAACCGGCGCCACGGCTGGCGACGCGCTCGTGCGCCACCCGGGCGTGGATAAGATCTCGTTCACTGGCAGCCCGGAGGTCGGCAGTCAGATCGCCTCACTAGCTGCGAGTTCGTTCAAGCGTGTGAGCCTTGAGCTCGGCGGCAAGTCACCGCAGATCATCCGTCCCGACGTCGACCTTGATGACGTGATCACCACCGCCTCAATAGCAATCTTCGCGAACCAGGGACAAACATGCGCCGCAGGCAGTCGTTTGCTCGTCCACGAGCACGTGTTCGACGAGTTCGTCGAGCGCCTTGTCGCGTTCGCCGAAGGGGTCAAAGTCGGGGACCCGTTCGCCGAGGACACCCAGATGGGCACGCTCATCAACGCCTCTCAACTCGCCCGCGTCACAGGCCTCGTCGAGCAGGGACGCTCCAGCGACGCGTCCCTCCTCACTGGCGGCAGCCGGATTGGCGACCGCGGCTATTTCTTCGAACCGACCCTGTTCGTCGCGTCAAACGAGAACATCCTGGCCCGCGAAGAGATCTTTGGCCCGGTCGGAACGATCATTCGCGTTTCCGACGACGACGAGGCAATCCGGGTGGCCAACGACACCTCATACGGATTGTCGGCGGTCGTGTGGACCAAGGACAACGACGCAGTCAACCGCTACGCGAAGGCTCTAAACGCCGGCACCGTATGGGTCAACGCATGGGGCGTACCCCACCCCGCGATGCCGTGGCTAGGCATGAAGACGAGCGGTATCGGCGAGGAGCTCGGCGCGGCTGGACTCATGGCAGAAACCGTGGAGAGGTCGATCAACGTCATCGGCTGAACGCAGCAACGCCGTCAAGAGATCGCCATCCAAACGTCAAGCAACGACGTTCCGGCACTTTCAGCGCTGACTCCCCTCCGGGTCACACGTGGCCGTCCTGGCCTATTCGGTCTGCGGGTCAGCGCCATGCCAGTTCCGCCGTCGCGGGTTCAGCATCGCATTGTGCAGCGCGCTCGCGGATGGTGCGGCCGGAAGGATACCTCGAGACGGCGGCTGAAATGACTGCAGCAGCTGGGCGGTCACGCGCCGCCACGCTGTGGGTGCGTGATCGCGCGTGGCGGCGATGACTCCAGCGTTCGCCATGTGTAGCAGCATGAGGTCTTCGGGGGTGAAGTCCTCCCGTAGCCGGCCGGCGGCCTTCGCCCGCTCTATCAAACGCACGGTGGCGTCGTAGGCGACCGCCCGCCGGTCGTCCAGCTCCTTCGCGCCAGGGAATGCGATTGTCAGCACGTCTGCGAATCCCGAGTCGGCCGCCTGCAGCTCGCAGGCACGCTCGATGAACCCGCTCAGCCCCCGCCACGGGTCCTCGTCCTCGAGCCCGGCGATCGCAGCCTGGGCGTAGTCGTTCATCCGGTCGGCGAACACGCCTGCTATCAGCTCCTCCTTTGTGGGGAACCGGCGGAACATGGTCGCGATCCCGACCCCGGCCTCTCGTGCGACCGAGGCCATGGACGCGCTGAGACCTTCGGTGGCGAAGACCTGCCGAGCAGCGGCCAGGATTCGCGCGCGGTTGCGTTCGGCGTCGCTGCGCAGGACACACGGTGCGTCTTCAAGAGTCATCGACCCAGCGTAGCGATTCGGAGCCCGTGCTCCCTTTCACTGCGACCTCAGTGATGCAGCAGACGATCCGTTGCGGTCGAATCCGGAATGCCCACTCCGGTTCTGGTGTTATGCTACCGAGCGAATCAGATAGACCATTCCATTTCTCCTCCCTTTGACGAAGAGAGACCTCTCATGCGCGCTGTCACACTCACCGAAGTGCCCGGAACTCCTGCGATCGCCGAGCTCGATATCCCGACCCCCGACGCCAACGAGTTGCTGGTGCGGGTGCGGGCGTCCTCGGTCAACGGCTTCGACGTCGGCACAGTCACAGGACAGCTGAAGGAGATGATGGAACACCGCTTCCCGCTGGTCCCAGGGCGCGACTTCGCCGGGACCGTGGAGGCCGTCGGCGTGGATGTCGAGGGCTTCGCGATCGGCGACGAGGTTTTCGGCATGGTCGCGAAAGATCACCTCGGCACCGGATCTTACGCCCAGTACGCAACCGTGCCCGCCACCGTGGGTGTCGCTCATCGCCCGGCGGGACTGCCTGTGCAGGAGGCCGGGGCGCTCGGCCTAGCCGGGGCTGCCGCCGTCGCCAGCCTCGACGCCCTCGGAGAGCTGTCCGGTCGGACGCTGCTGGTGTCCGGCGCGACCGGCGGCGTGGGTGCGTTCGTCTTGCAGCTGGCCGCGGGCCGCGGCGCCCGGGTGATCGCCACCGCGCGCCCCGGCACGGAGGCCGACTTCGTCCGCTCGCTGAACGGTGGCGTTCACGTGGTCGACTACAGCGTCGACTTCGCCGATCAGGTGCTCAGCATCGCGCCGATTGGCGTGGATGCCGTGCTGCACCTGGCCGGCGACTTGGCCATGCTGACGAGCCTCGCCCGTGACGGAGGCACGGTGGCGTCCACCTTGACGGCGCCGGAGACACCCGAGGGCCGGCGCCTGACCACAACGATGATCATGACGACCCCTACTCGTGGCCTGCTCTCCGATCTGGCCGGCTTGGCCGCGTCGGGCGCGCTGACGATCCCCATCGCCGCCATCTACGACCTCGACGAGACGTCTGAGGCATTCGCCAGGTTCACTGCCGGCACCCTCGGCAAGATCAGCCTGTCCATCGACTGACCGCACCACAGACCCCGACTCGTCTCCACCGAAAGAGGACTACATAGTGCCCACGATCGCAATCATCGGTGCCGGCCCCGGAATGGGTCAGGCCATCGCCCGCGTCTTCGGCGCCCGCGGATACAACGTCGCGCTCATCGCCCGCACGGCGGCGAAGGTCGAAGCCCTCGCCGCCGAGCTGGACCACGACGGTATCCCCGCGGCCTCGTTCCCCGCCGACGTCCTCGACCACGACGCCCTCACCGCAGCACTCGATGCCACCCGGGCGCATTTTGGCAGCATCGACGTACTCGAGTACTCGCCCGCCGGAGCAGAGGCGATGGCCGGCATCAAGCGTGTCTCGCAAGCAACACCGGCTGACATCCAGCGGGAGATCGACGTTCAACTCTACGGCGCCCTTGCCGCGACCCGCGCCGTTCTCCCATCTATGCTGGACGCCGGGGAAGGCACGGTGATCGTCACCACAGGGGCTGGTTCCGTCGACCCCAACCCGATGCTCGGCAACATCACTCCGGCCGGCGCCGCGCTGCGCAACTGGGCGATCAGCATGCACAAGGAGCTGGTGGAGTCCGGCGTCCAGGTCGCTCATGCCGCGATCGGCGTCTGGATCGGCGACGGAGCCCCCGAAGGCGTACCTACAGCGACCGCCGACCAGATCGCACCGATGTACTGGGAACTCCACACCAATCACGACCTCGCCGAGAAGGTTTTCACGATCTAGGATCGCTAAAGGGCCCAGGCGGGCTTCTGGGAAGGGATGGGGGTTGGGGTGAGCAGGAGATGCTGCGCTTTGATGTCTTCGATGGCCATTGTTCTCGATCGATGAAGCCGACGAGACCCCGTCAGGGGCCCTCGTCCGTCAGCCGTTGGTGGCGGACTCGGCGTGTTCGGTCATCCGGCTGGCGAAAACGGCCGCGACGAGGTCCTCCTTTGGTAGGGAACCGGCGGAACAGGGTCGCGATGCCGACTTCAGGTGTCTGCCACCCAGAGGGAGGTCCCCGTCCCTGTTAGGTGGCAAGATCGCGAACTGACATCGCGGACCGGGTTGCCCGGGACGTGCTCGAACCCGAATCCTCTGCACCAGAACGGCGGTCAGTCAGACGGTGGCGGCCAGTAGCATTAATACCAGTGAGGCCGCCATCGACCCGGCTGCCAGTTGCTGCGCGGGCGTGTCGGGCCGAGACCGCATCTCGCACCAAGTCATCGGTAGGTAGGCCAGCGTGCCGATCACGGCGATGGCGAGCAGCGCGCTCCCGACCATGTCATGGCCGAACCCGTGGAGGTTTCCGACGTGATGGTCGCCGGCCTCCATCGCGTGAACGTGGCGGCGGGCCTCCAGGACGGCGGTGCAGGCGCCTATCAAGGCGGTGCCGACGACACTGTGCCGGCACTTCTCGGTAACTCCGACCCGATGGCCGATCTCGAGCGCTCCGGCGGTGCCGAGCAGTACGAGCGTCCATCCGGCCGTCGACAGTACGAGAGAGCCCAGTGCCATGTCGAGCATGGCCAGCACCATGACTACGGCGGCACTCAGGTCGCCCAGCCGCCCGCCGTTGCGGGCGACACAGCAAGCGCCGAAAGCGGCCGAGACGACGGCTCCGGCGTGCAGTACGTCGCTCACGGCTCCCCCATGCAGCAGCCTGTGCCACAGCCGGAGTCGCACAACTCCACCTGGGCGCAGTGCGTCGCCGCCAGTGCCAGTCCGACGGTCTGCTTGCGATCGACGACCCCGTCTGGTTTGAGGGGGAAGCCGGCGTGTTCGACCGGCATGATCGACGGGTCCTTCGGACGGCGGAGGTGCGTCAGCCCGAAGGCGTTTTCGACCGGCGTACTTCCCCCTGCCGCACGCGCTGGATGTAGATCTCCTCGCTAGACCGTGTGGTGCCGTCGGCCTTCATGCCCAGGCGGACAGAGAAGAGGTGTTGGTGAACCGGCGCGCCCTGGCGTGGGTCAAGCTCGGTGGCGTAGGGGTAGCTATCTCCGGGGCGTCCGAGGCGAGGACGATGTCGGCCCCCTCGGCTTCGAGCTCGAAAGAGCCGTCGAGGTTCCACTTGATGCGTTTCGGGTCGTCGAGGCCGTCGACAACGGTGGCGTCGACATATGTGCTCTTCGACGGTTCGACCAGGGTGACGTGGCCGAAATAGGTGGCCTCGGCGACCTGTCCTACCTCGACGAGAATCTGACGAAACCCGGTGATCGCCTCGGCGCAGAGCGGGTCCAGCGGGTGGGTGGTTATGGCAGCCGCGGAGCGATGGTGGCGATGTCGATCATGGATAGCTCTTGCTCCGTTCAGTCCGCGAGCTCGACGGCCGGGACGGCGGCGTCCCCGCGGGTGGATATGGAGATCGTCCAGCCGGCCACAGCAACCAACGGGACGCTGGCGAGCAACACCAACTGGGTAGCTGTGCCGCCGCCAGTGAGGGTCTCGAAGTTGGTGACGATTAGGACTAGCTCACCGATCAAACAGGTGAGGGCGATGCTGGGCGCGACGAGCGTCGACCAGGTGCTCCCGAGGGCTCGGTGTCGACGGAAGTACGCGATGATCGCAATCGAGGTGAGGATGTAGAGAACCATCAGGGCGGCGACGGCCTGACCGCTGAGCCATCCGAACAGGGCAAGGACGGGGTCCTGCCCGGTGATCACGAACGGCGCCATTATGAACAGCACGACGACCGTCTGCACCAAACCGGCGGCAGCTGGGGCCTGATGCCGATTGGTCCGGGCGAGGCCAGCGGGCAGGTCGCGGTGGGTTGCCATCGAGTGCAGGTACCGGTTGACGACGTTGTGGAACGCGAGCAGGCCGGCGAAAAGCGAGGTGCAGAGGAGGACCGCGGTCACCTCGGCCGCCCACGAACCGAGCAGGGCGGTCATCGGGGCCAGCACGAACTCGGCGGGGTCGGTGGCGAGCGTCTCGAGCGCGGCACCCTGGGCGGCGCCGGCACCGTAGTAGGAAACCAACACGAACATCATCAGGGCAAAGAAGGCCGCGATCATCGTCACAGCGGCGTACGTCGCCCGCGGAACAGTCCTCTGTGCGTCCTTCGCCTCATCGGCGTAGATCGCCGTCGACTCGAAGCCGATCAGGGAGGCGATGGCGAAGATGATCGCGACACCCGGCGCACCCGCGAGCACCGCACGGGGCGAGAAGCTGGCCGCGAGGTCGAACCCCTCCGGCGCCGCACCCGTCGCGATCACTCCGACCATAAGGGCGATCAGGATGGCGATCTCGGCGGTCACCAGAACCGCCATCACGCGGGCGCCGGTCTCGATGTTGCGCATCCCTACCGCCAGCACCGCCGCGACGGTCAGCCCAACCACGCCCCACCACGGCACCGAGATGCCGACGTACTGCTCGAGGAGATCGGCCGCCGTGGCACCGAAAAGGCCGTACATGGCGGCCTGGATCGCGTTGTAGGTCAGCAAAGCTAGCCAAGAGGCCAGAGGCGCGACATTGCGGCCCAGGCCCGCCCGAACGAGGGCATAGAAGCCACCACGGGTGTCGACGTGCCGGGTCATGGTGGTGAAACCGACCGAGAACAGGATGATCACCAGGCCGACTGCGAGGTAGGCGCCGGGAGCCCCGGCCCCGTTGCCGAGCGCGACCGCGAGACCCGCGGCGCCGACGATGCCGGTCAGGGGGGCTTGGGCGGAGATGACGAAGAAGATGATTCCGGGAACGCCCACCACATCGTTGCGGAGGGCCGTGGTTCGGGAGCCGGTGGTTGTTGTCATTGGTTTGCCTCGATGAGTTAGGGACGTGTGAGACGCGGCCGACGAGTCTCCTATGTCAGCCGTTGATCACCTGGGGAACTGAGACGCCCTTGAGTCCCTCGACGCCGAATTCAAGGCCGTACCCGGACCTTTTGACGCCGCCGAAGGGAATCATTGGGTGGACCCCGCCGTGGGAGTTGAGCCAGACGGTGCCCGCCTGGAGGCGTGCGGCGACTTCCCGGGCGGTGTCCTTGTCGCCGCTCCACACCGACGCGCCCAGGCCGACGTCGAGGCCGTTGGCCATGGTGATGGCCTCCTCGACGTACTGATAACGCACGATCGGGAGCGCGGGCCCGAACTGCTCCTCGGCGACCAGCGGGTTGTCGTTGCTGATGTCAGAGACGAGGGTGGTCGGGTAGAAGTGTCCCGGGGACGTCGGGTCGGGGTCACCGCCGAGGAGGATCTTGGCACCGGATTCGCGGGCTGCTTCCACAAGTCGGTTGACGACGTCGTACTGGGCCTTGTTCTGCAGCGGGCCGAGGACGTTCTGCTCCTCGAGTCCGCGGCCCATCGGCATCGCCTTGGCAACGTCTATCAGGGCTGCGCACACCTCGTCGTAGACGTCGGCGTGCACGTAGAGCCGCTTGAGCGCCGCGCATGTCTGGCCGGTGTTGATGAAGGCCCCCCAGAACAGGCCCTCGGCGATGGCCCCTGGGTCGACGTCGGGGAGCACGATGCCCGCGTCGTTGCCGCCGAGTTCCAGGGTCAGGCGCTTCAGCGTGTCGGCAGAGCTCCGGATGATGGCCTGGCCGGTGGAGGTGGAGCCGGTGAACATCACCTTGTCGATGCCCGGGTGGCTGGAGAGCCGGGCCCCCACGTCGCCCTCCCCCGGTACTACGGTCAGTACGTCGTCAGGCAGGACGCTGTTGAGCACCTCGACCAGGGCGAGCACACTCAGTGGCGTGTACTCCGACGGCTTGACAACGACCGTGTTGCCCATCCGCAGCGAGGGAGCGACCTGCCAGACGGTGATCATCATCGGCCAGTTCCACGGCCCAATCGCGCCCACCACCCCGACCGGGCGGTAGTGCAGCTCGGCATGAGTGGTCTCATCGTCGATTACGACGCCACCGGGCAGTTCCGTGGCGGCCGTGGCCCGCAGCCAGCCGGCGCAGGCGCCGACCTCGAAGCGGGCGTTCGGGCCGTTGAGAGGTTTCCCTTGCTCGCGAGAAAGCAGCTCGGCCAGCGGCGCTGCCGCCGCCTCAACCGCATCGGCCGCGGCGAGGAGGAGGTCGATCCGTTCCTGGTCGGTGCGAGTGGCCCATTCGGGCTGGGCTGCACGGGCGCGACGGACCGCATCGTCGAGGTCGTCGGCTGAGCGGATCGGTGCGCGGCCGACGGCCTCGCCGGTCGCCGGGTCTAGGATCTCGCGCCCTGACGGATCGGTGATCGTGAAGAGCAGGGTGTCGTAGGTGGTCATCTGGATGTCCCTTCGCGGTTGGTGGACTGCTTGCTGGGGAGGATGCGGCCGCGAGCCTCGCCGAACCCGATCCGAGTGCCCCCGGCTCCCGGGGCGGTAGCCAGAAGGGCGACCACGTCGCCGTCCTCTAGGAAGGTGCGGGGCTGACCGTTGACGGTTACAGGCTCGGTCCCGCCCCAGGTGAGCTCGATGAACGCGCCGCGCTGGTCCTTCTCCGGGCCGGAGATCGTGCCGGAGGCGAAGACGTCCCCGCTGCGCGTGGGGGCGCCGTTAACAGTCAGGTGGGCCAGCATCTGGGCCGGTGACCAGTACATCGCGGCGTACGGCGGGCGGGAGACGGTCTCCCCGTTCCACTCCACCTCCAGCTTTACGTCCAGACCCCACGGCGCGTCGAGCGTCAGGTACGGCAGCACCTGGGGGTCCTGGGCCGGGGTGGGGACCTTCGCGGCCTCGAGGGCGAGCATCGGCACCACCCACGGCGAGATGGTGGAGGCGAAGGACTTGCCGAGGTTGGGCCCGAGGGGTACATACTCCCAGGCTTGGATGTCGCGGGCCGACCAATCGTTGAACAGTACGACCCCGAAGATGTGCCGCTCGGCTTCACGGACCGGTATGGGTTCGCCCATCGGGTTGCCGGTGCCCACGACGAAGCCGAGCTCGGCCTCGATGTCCAGGCGAGTGGACGGTCCGAACAGTGGACCGTCGTCACCGCGTCGTTGGCCGACTGGACGGACGATGTCGGTGCCCGAGACCACGATCGAGGCCGAGCGGCCGTGATAACCGACCGGGAGATGTTTCCAGTTCGGCAGCAGCGGCTCAGGGTTGTCGGGGCGGAAGAGCCGGCCCAGGTTCGCGGCATGATGCTCAGAGGCGTAAAAGTCGACGTAGTCGGCCGGCTCGAACGGCAGGTGCAGCTCGACCCCCCTGAGGTCGTGGACAGCCTCGTCAGGGACGTCGCCCCGAAGAGCATCCGTAATCACGGCACGGACAGTGGCCCAGCGATCGTGTCCCTGGGCCATGAACGGGTTCAGCGAGTCTGTGGCGAAGACGAGGTCGCCGAGCAGGATGGCTAGGTCGATGACGTGATCGCCGTACCTGACCCCGACCCGTGGCGTGGTGTTAGGGGTGGAGTAGACGCCGTAGGGAAGATTCGCCAGCCCGAACGGGGAGTCGGTGGCGACGTCGAGGTGGGTCATTCGAGACCCTCCGTGGTGGTGGGATCGAGCAGACCGACGGCACCGAGCTCCTCGGCCGGTTCTGTGATCGCGCAGGTGCCGAAGGAGCGGAAGGTGTCACGAACGCTCTCGCCGAGCCCGCGAACGGCGGTCACCACCCGCTCGGGGTCGCGCTCCGCAAGCAGAACCACGAGTTCGTCGACATCCGCTCCGGCGCGGACAGCGTCGGCGAGTGCGACCAGCGCCTCGGCGAGCTCCTTCTCGTCGGGATACAGGTCCGCCCGGACCCCGCCGGTGCGTAGCTTGGCCAGGTAGCCGGTGCCGGACAGTGCCGAGACCAGCGCTGGGCGCCGGTGGGCACGCGGGATTTCGACATAGACGGACAGACCGCGGCCGGCAAGCGAATCCTGGAGCGATGGAGCGACGTCCTCGGCAGCGATCCCGTCCGGGATCGCGACCTCGCGGTTCGTCACCCGGACCGCCGGGATCGACTCGGTCGTCAGCGCTGCTTGGGCGTCGGGAAGCGGGGCCGTCAGCGACCCGGGTGCGTCGTCGGCTACGAGCGGAGCCAGCGCATCGAGGTCCTTCGCGGCGAGCACAAAGGACCCGACCAGATCGGCGTAGGAGGCGGCCCGGTGCTTATCGTGGGGCACAGCATCGACTAGCAGCAGGTTCCCGGGCGGGAACACCGCAGCGTCGTCGAGCAGGGAGGAGAACAGGTGGTTCATCCGTCGGTCGCCCCCGTCTCACCCTGGTCGCCGCGTGCCCACGAGTAGGCATAGACGCCGTCATCGGAGTCTTGTGCCGCCTCGCCAAGCTCCAGCGGGCGGAAGGTGTCGACCATGACGGCCAGCTCGTCGAAGAACTCCGCCCCGATGGACCGCTCGTAGGCGCCCGGCTGCGGGCCGTGCGGGTGACCGCCAGGATGCAGACTGATCGAGCCCTCCCCGATCCCGGAGCCCTTGCGGGCCTCGTAGTCGCCGCCGCAGTAGAACATCACCTCGTCGGAGTCGACGTTGGAGTGGTAATAGGGCACCGGGATCGCCAGCGGGTGGTAATCAACCTTGCGGGGTACGAAGTTGCAGATCACGAAGTTGTGGCCCTCGAAGACCTGGTGGGCTGGCGGCGGCTGGTGGACCCGCCCAGTGATCGGCTCGAAGTCCTTCACGTTCAACGCGTACGGGTAGAGGCACCCGTCCCAGCCCACCACGTCCAACGGGTGGTGGGGCAGCGTGTGCACGGATCCAACGACGCCCCCAGGACCGTTGCCGCGGTGTTTGATGTAGACCTCGACGTTCTCGCCGTGGACCACGCGCGGGTCGTTCGTCACCCGCAGATCACGCTCGCAGTACGGCGCGTGCTCGAGCAGCTGCCCGTAGCGGGACAGGTAGCGCTTCGGCGGCGAGATGTGGGAGTTGGCCTCGATCGCGTAGATCCGCACCTTCCCATTGGGCACGACACGGAACGTCGTCGCCCGCGGCACGATCGCGTAGTCACCGTCGGCGACCTGGAGGTCGCCGAACACGGTCTCGACCACAGCCTCCCCGGCCTCGACGTACAGACACTCATCGCCGATGGCGTTGCGGTAGAACGGCGACGGCGTGTCGGCGACTACGTACGACAGTCGCACGTCCCCGTTGCCCAGCAGCAGCCGCCGCCCAGTCACCGCGTCGACGCCGGTGGTGTCCTCCCCGAACAGCTTGTGGGTGGAGAGGTGCCTCGGAGTGAGCGGATGGTTCGGCACCAACGACTGGGCCGGAATCTCCCAGGTACGGAAATCCACGATCGAGCTCGGGATGTTGACGTGGTAGAGCAACGACGAGTCGGAGGAGAAGCCCTCCTCCCCCATCAACTCCTCGAAGTAGAGCGCGCCCTCCGACGAACGGTGCTGGGTGTGGCGCTTGGGTGGCACGTCGCCCACGCGACGGTAGTACGACATTTGTCTCTCCATTCTTATCGGGGGCGCGCGACATCCGAAAGGACGGTGCGCAGCTGGTCGGGACCCACGTGGTCACCCAGGACGAGCGCCAGCCGGGTCAGCAGACCGAGCCGATCGTCGGCGGGCGCGTCGTCGAGCGCCTCCGACAGCGCGAGCCAGACCTGCTCGCGGGTGACCTGCTCGGGCGTAAGTGTCACCGGGTCCGGCGCCATGGTGCGGGCCGCATGCAGGTCGCGGCCGGTGAGCCGCGCGCCGAGACCGGTGAGGTCCTCGACCTGACCGCGGGCCAGCACCAGTCCGTCGGGACGGACCACGATGACCTCGCCGAGCCGCGCCTGCCAGGCCGCGACGGTGTCCTCGTCGTCGATCGGGATCACCGCGACGTCCTCGCGCGGCAGCGCGGTGGCGAACTCGGTCGCAAGTCCCCGGGCCGCCTCCAGGACGGGCGTTTCCGGCCGTACGACATACAGGGCGAGGCCGGTACCACGAAGCTCGTGGAGCGACCGGTCCTTGCCGTCGACATCGACTGCCCGATCCTCCAGCGGATCTCCCGGTGCCAGTCCCGGCTCCGTCGATTCCACGGTGAGAGCGGAGCGGCGAGCGTGGGTGGCGCTGCTCTGACGCGGGTCGATGAGGTGGCTGAACTCCTGCCGGGTCACCGCCAGGTCGAGCAGCGCGTCGCGGGTCGCGCGGTGACCGTCACTGCCAGGCGTCATGACCAGCGTGGACTTCCCTGCAGCGGCGACATTCTGCTCCCAGGCGTCGTGTCGCTCCGCGGCGTAGGAACTGAGCAGAGCCCGATCCGCGTCTCCGTGCACCACTGCCGCGAGGGTCCAGGCGAGCGTGTCGGCGTCTTCCATGCCGGAGTTGAGCCCGCGCACGCCGAAGATCGGTACCAGGTGCGCGGCGTCGCCGGCGAAGACGACGCGGTCGTGAACGTAGTCGTCAAGCGCGAGCGCGTGAGCCTTGTAGAAGCCGAACCACTCGAGCGTCCACGGCCCTCCTGACTCCTGCGCCGTGCTCTCCAGCCAGCCGAGGTGCCGAGTGATGCGCTCCCGGATCCGCTCCTCGGATGTCTCGACGTCGGCGTCAGAGTCGGGTCCGAGCTGGTAGTCGATCCGCCAGATGTCGTGCGGCTGGCGGTGCATGATCACCGTCGAGCCCGGGTTGCTGGGCGGGTCGAACCAGACCATTCGCTCAGTCGGTAGACCGGACTCCCAGTGGATGTCGGCGATCACGTAGCGGCCCTCATAGGAGGTGCCCTGCAGCCGCAACCCTGCCAACTCGCGCATCCGGCTTCGGCCTCCGTCCGCGGCGACCACCCACGCAGCGCTGATCGATCGCGGACCGGCCGCGGTGGCGACCTCGAGCAGGACGACGTCGTCGCGCTGCTCCAGCCCTGTGACCTCGCAGCCCCAATGCAGCGCGACTAGCGGGTGCGCCTCGACGGCCTCGGCCATCACGTGCTCGAGCTCGCTTTGCGAGACGTTCACCATCGGCGGCCGTACTGCGTGGGGGTCGTGCGGCATCCGGAACCGCAGCACCTCGTGGTCGCCGAGGAAGCTCCGGCCGCCCTCCCACGCGAGCGCCCGGCCGGTGAGCCGCTCACCGAACCCGAGCCGGTCGGCGATCTCAAGGCTGTGACGGGAGATGCAGATCGCGCGGCTGCCGAAGGAGACCTGCGTGGCTGCCTCGAGCACCGTCACCCTCACCCCGCGTCGGGCTAGGCCGAGGGCAGTCGCCATCCCCACGGGGCCTCCGCCGACGACGACCACCGGGGCGGCGAGCGCGTGGTCGGGAAGCCGGGACGGCTCGTGGACCGGCGGCTGGAAGTAGGGGCTAGCGCTCATCACCGACCACGCTCCGTGATAGCCAAGTCGGGACCGGCCGCCGGCCCGGGCTCGAGGACTGGTGCCGCATCGGCAGCCAGGTCGAGCAGTCGGGTGCCGCGCAGCAGCACTACGGTGCAGGCCAGACTGAGTGTGCCGACGACCAAGAAGTACCCGGTGATCGCCTGTGTGGTGCCGTAGTCGGAGTAGAGCCATGTGGCGACGAACGGCGCGATGCCACCGCCGAGGATCGCGCCAATCTGGTAGGCCAGCGACGCGCCGCTGTAGCGGACGTGGGCGGGGAACAGCTCGCTGAACAGCGCAGACTGCGGGCCGACCGTGGCGCCCATGACCAGCGCGAGCATGATCATCGCGACCTGCATCAGCGGCACCGAGCCGGTGTCGAAGAGCGTGAAGAAGAACGCCGATACCACGACCAATGCGACCGCCGCGACAACGTACACCCTGCGCCGGCCGACGACGTCGGACCAGTAGGCCGACAGCGTCATGCCGAGCATCCAGAACGGGCAGGCGCCGATCAGTAGGGTGAGCATGGTCGCGCGGGAGTAGCCGAGCCCTTCGGTACCGTAGCTGAGCGCGAAGACCATGAAGACGTTGGCGATGCCATGGGTGGCGATGAACGTGCCGCCGGCGAGTAGCACGGTGCGCCAGCTGGTGGTGAGCACCTCCAACAGCGGCACCCTTGCCACCTCGCGACCGTTCGCGACGGCCTGGAACGCGGGGCTCTCCATCACGCCGAGCCGGATCCACATCGCGATGAAGACCAACACGAAGCTGAGCAGGAACGGCACACGCCAGCCCCACGCGAGAAATTGCTCCTCGGAGGTCAGCTGGGTGCACACGAGGAAGACGCCGTTGGCGAGGATGACGCCTGCCGGGACGCCGAGCTGCGGCGCGACGCCGTACAGGCCGGCTTTGCCCTTCGGCGCGTGCTCGGTGGCCATCAGCACCGCGCCGCCCCATTCGCCGC
>JALZDD010000431.1 GCA_030862715.1 Actinomycetota bacterium
GCCAAGGCGATGACCGGTAGATTCGGGGAATGGCCAGACCTCGGGAGATCTCAGTCACAGCGGTACGTGACGCGGCACTCGACGTGTTTCGCGAGCACGGCTACGAGCGCGCCTCCATGCACGACCTCGCCGAGCACACGGGGGCGGGCAACGGCAGCATCTACGCGGCGTTCGGGAGCAAGCGCGGCCTCTTCCTCGCGGCCCTCGAGGCGTACTGCGGCGGCAGGATCACGCTGACGACCGAGGCATTGGCGGGGGAGGGCGGGGCACGTGAAGCCGTACGCCGCTACCTCCGCAGCATCGCCGACGATTGCACGGCGGATCCGCGGCGGCTCGGATGCCTCATGGTGCGGTCGCTGGCGGAGCTCGCCGACCGGGACCCCGAGGTGGTCGGCATCTGTCGGCGGACCCTCGACGCGATGGAGGAGCGGATCGCAGCCCGCATCGGAACCGGCACCGGAGCAGGCACGCTCGCGCACGAGATCCTGCTCTTCTCGCAGGCGCTGATCCAGGCCGGGGCCACCGCGACGTCACGGCGAGAGCTGCGCGAGTCGGCAGACGCGTACGTCGACCGGCTCATCCTGGCCTGACGCGTCCGATTCCGAGGGATTCGCGGCCGCTCCGGCAGGCGACTCGGTGCGGTGTGCGCGGCGAGGATGGTGGTGTCCTCGCTGCATCGATCCAACAGGAGCACCATGCCTTTCTTCACCACGTCCGACGGCACCGACATCCACTACTCAGACTGGGGGACCGGTCAGCCGATCGTGTTCAGCCACGGTTGGCCCCTGAGCTCCGATGCGTGGTCGCTCGAGCGCAAGACGCTCGCCGACGCGGGCTACCGGGTGATCGCCCACGACCGCCGCGGCCACGGAAAGTCCGCCCAGCCCTGGCAGGGCAACGACATGGACACCTACGCGCGCGACCTCGCGGAGCTCGTCGAGCATCTCGACCTGCGTGACGCGGTGTTCGTCGGCCACTCGACCGGCGGGGGAGAGGTCGTACGTTGTGCGGCCCAGCACGGGAACGGCCGCGTCGCCAAGGTCGTCACGATCGGCGCGGTACCGCCGATCATGCTCAAGACCGAGGCGTACCCCGAGGGCCTTCCGATCGAGGTCTTCGACGGGATCCGCGCCGGTGTGCTCGCCGACCGCTCGAACTTCTACCGCGAGCTCGCGCCGTCGTTCTTCGGCTTCAACCGCGAAGGTGTCGAGACCTCGCAGGGCGCGATCGACGACTTCTGGCGCCAGGGGATGCTCGCCGGGATCCAGGCAGCGTACGAGTGCGTGGCTGCCTTCTCGGCGACCGACTTCACTGAGGACCTCAAGGCTCTCGACGTTCCGATCTTCATCGCGCACGGCGACGACGACCAGATCGTGCCGATCGGAAACGCGGCGCTGAAGTCCATCGAGCTGGTCAAGGACGGCACGCTCAAGGTCTACCCGGGCGCGCCGCACGGGATCTTCGGTGCCTACCAGCAGGAGCTGATCCAGGACATCCTCGACTTCATCAAGAAGTGACCAAGGAGTGACTCCGTGGGTGCGGTGCCGCCTCGTGCGGTGCCGCACCCAGCCCTCGTCCTGGATCAGGGATCAGCGCTCAGCGCTCAGGGCGCGATGTTCTGGTTGTGGCTGAACAGGTTCCCCGGGTCGTAGGCCTGCTTGACCTTCCTGAGTCGCGCGTAGTTGCTTCCGTAGGTGTCGGTGACGCGGCCCTGGTCGTCGTCGGACATGAAGTTCACGTACCCGCCGGCCTCGGAGTGCGGCGTGAGTGCCTCGGCGTAGTCGCGGACCCAGGCGATGTTGGCGGCGTCGTCGGAGGCATCCGGCCAGGCGGAGACGATGACCGTCGAGAACATCGCGTGCCGGTAGGAGAACGCGGTGTCGGTTGCACCGACACGGGAGGCGGCACCGTTGATCGAGTACAGGTGCATCGTCGAGCTCGCGTTCGGCGCCTTCGGGCCGTGGGCCAGGTGCACCTCGATCGCCTCGTCGGTCAGCTCGGTGACGTAGTTGCCCTTCCAGTAGCTCCGTACGCCACGGGGGAACAGTTCGTCGAACGCGCTGTTGAGCCACGGGTACGGCATCGGCCCGACCATCTCGCCGACGCGCGGCGCGAGGTCACGGAACGGCTGCATCGCCGCCTCGCCCTCCTCGACCGGCCCACTCCAGTGGACGACGGCGGCGCAGAGCGTGTCGCCGTGGCGGTCCTCCGGGAGGAAGGGGAGGGGAGGGGCTACCTGGAAGGCCGGAAAGGCCCCGTAGTGTTCGTCCGCTTCGGGGACCCAGGTGCGGAAGAACCGCAGCAGATCGCCCGCGTGCTCCAGCTCGTAGAAGAAGAGTCCGACGACGACCTGGTCCACAGGATGCAGGTCGAACTCGAAGCTCGTGACGATCCCGAAGTTGCCGCTGCCTCCGCGGAGCGCCCAGAACAGGTCGGCGTTCTCGGACTCACTGGCGCGACGGAGCTGTCCGTCCGCGGTGACGACGTCGACTGAGCGAAGGTTGTCGATCGAGAGACCGAAACCGCGCGTGAGGTATCCGATGCCGCCGCCGAGCGTCAGGCCGCCGACGCCGGTCGTCGACACGATCCCGCCCGGCGCGGCGAGGCCGTGCGCGTGGGTGGCGTCGTTGAGGTCGGCCAGGGTTGCGCCGCCGCCCACGTGAGCAGTTCGAGCGTCGGCATCGACCTCGACGGAACGCATGGGGGACAGGTCGATGACCAAGCCGTCATCGATCGTGCCGTAACCGGGCGCGCTGTGCCCGCCGCCACGTACGGCCAGCGGCAGGCCGGCGTCGCGTGCGAAGTTCACCCCAGCGATGACGTCGTCGGCGTCCTCGGCCTGCAGGACGGCGACCGGGCGACGGTCGATCATTCCGTTCCACACGGCTCGTGCGGTTTCGTAGTCGGAGTCGTCGGGCGTGATGACACGCCCTCGTACATGGTCGCGAAGTTCAGTGGTAGATGTCATGACGCCAGCGTCATCCGCGGCAGTCGCGGCTCCCTGCCCTGAGGCGCCATGTCATCCAGTTCCGGTACGAGAGGGGCCACTCCAGGCGGTGAGTTGACATAATGTGCATTATCGGCGA
>JALZDD010000441.1 GCA_030862715.1 Actinomycetota bacterium
GCGCAGGCGGGTGGGGCGAGTGGTCGCCGTTCCTCGACTACGACACCCCCGAGATCGAGCCCTGGCTGCGCTGCGCCGAGGAGGCGGCCGCGGGGGACTGGCCGGCGCCCGTGCGCGAGACCGTGCCCGTCAACGCCACGGTGCCTGCGGTCGGTCCGGAGCGCGCCCACGAGATCGTGACCCGCTCCGGCTGCACGACCGCCAAGGTCAAGGTCGCCGACCCGGGCCAGAGCCTGGCCGAGGACATCGCTCGCGTCGAGGCGGTCCGCGACGCCCTCGGCCCCGCCGGCAAGGTGCGGATCGACGTCAACGGGCTCTGGACGGTCGACGAGGCGCTCGCCGCGATCGGGGTCCTGGACCGGGCCGCAGGCGGGCTCGAGTACGTCGAGCAGCCCTGCCCCACGGTCGAGGAGCTCGCCGACGTACGCCGCAAGGTCGATGTCCCGATCGCCGCCGACGAGTCGATCCGGCGGGCCGCGGACCCCTATCGCGTACGCGACCTCGAAGCCGCCGACGTGGCGGTGCTGAAGGTGCAGCCGCTGGGCGGCGTACGCGCCTGTCTGCGGATCGCCGAGGACATCGGGCTGCCGTGCGTGGTCTCCTCAGCGCTGGAGACCTCGGTGGGGATGGCCGCCGGGATCGCGCTCGCGGCGGCGCTGCCGGAGCTGCCCTACGCCTGTGGGCTCGGCACGGTCTCGATGCTCACCGAGGACATCGCCGCCACCCGGCTCCTGCCGGACGGCGGCCTGCTGCCGGCGCTCCCGGCTTCACCGGCGCCGGCGCGCCTGCTTGCCGAGCCGGCGCTGAGCGCCTCCCCGGAACGTACGGAGTTCTGGCGCCGGCGCCTGGCCGATGTCCTCGACTACCGGGAGACCCTCCGATGATCGCGACACTTTCCCGCCATGGCGGGAAACTGCGCCGTGTCCGCCGCCCGGCCGACCGCATTTTCCCGCCATGGCGGGAAAATGCCTCAGCCGCCGTCCGGTCCGATGAAGGGAGCACGCATGGCCACCGCTACTGAGCTTGCCCGGGCGGTCGTCACCGCGCTCCTCGAGGCGCGGGTCACCGACATCGTCATCGCGCCCGGATCACGCAACGCACCGCTGTCGTTCGCCGTCCTCGACGCCTCGCGAGCGGGCCTCGTACGCCTGCACACCCGGATCGACGAGCGCTCCGCCGGCTTCTTCGCACTCGGCCTGACCAAGGTCGGCTCGCGCGCCGCGGTGATGTGCACCTCCGGCACCGCGGTCGCCAACCTGCACCCGTCCGTGCTCGAGGCCGTTCACGCCGGGGTGCCGTTGGCCATCGTCACGGCCGACCGGCCGGCGCGGCTCCGCGAGACCGGCGCCAACCAGGTCACCGACCAGATCGGCATCTTCGGCCGACTGGTCGAGACCCTCGACCTGGCCGAGGCGCCCGACGAGAACGACCTCGCCGCCCTGGACTCCGCACGCGGCCCCGTCCACTGGAACCTCCAGCTCGACGACCCGCTGACCCCGCCCGACCGTTGGCAGCCCGGGAAGATCGAGGCCCGCCCGGCCCCGGTACGTCCCGAGCTGATGATCCACGAGTCGATCCCGACCGGCGCCGGGACGCCGCACACGGTCGTCATCGCCGGTGACGACGCAGGCCCGCCCTCCCGGATCCTCGCCCAGGACGGCGGCTGGCCGCTGCTGGCCGAGCCCTCCTCGGGCGCGCGCACCGGCGACAACGCCCTGCGCTCCTACCGGCTGCTGCTCGAGTCACCGCTCGCCGAACGGATCGAGCGCGTCGTCGTCTACGGCCACCCGACCCTCTCCCGGCCGGTCACCAACCTGCTCGCCCGCGCCGACATCGAGGTCATCGCGGCCCCGGTCGACGGTGTCTGGCCCGCGCGCCCGTTCCGGGTCGACCGCACGATCCGCACCCGGCTCCACGTCGAGGGCGAACCGGATCCGTTATGGCTGGAGGAGTGGCGCGAGGCCGACCGCGACCTCGGTCGCCGGGTGGACCGGCTGCTCCACGAGCAGCAGGAGATGACGGCGTACGACGTCGCCGGCTGTGTCGCCCGCGCCCTGCCCGACGGTGGGCTGCTGATGCTCGGCCCCTCCAATCCCGTACGCGACCTGGACCTGATGATGCGGCCCAACCGCGTCGGCGGGCGGCGGAAGGTGCTGGCCAACCGCGGCCTGGCCGGCATCGACGGCATCGTCTCCACCGCGATCGGTGCCGCGGCCGGCCGTGAGTCGTCGACGCGCGCGCTCGCGCTGATGGGCGACGTGACCTTCCTCCACGACGCCGGGGGTCTCCTGCTCGGTCCGGAGGAGGTCCGCCCGGACCTCACCATCGTCGTCGCCAACGACGACGGCGGCTCGATCTTCGCCTCCCTCGAGCAGGGCGCCGACGACTACGCCGACAGCTTCGAGCGCCTCTTCGGCACCCCGCACGGGACCTCGCTGGAGGCGCTCTGCGCCGCCCACCGCATCCCCCACCTCGCGGTCACCAACGTGCCCGAGCTAGAGGCCGCCCTCGCCTCCCCGAACGGCGGCATCGAGGTCGTCGAGGCAGTGGTCTCCCGAGACGGCCGCAGGGAGCTCGACCTGGCCATCCGAGCGCTCGCCCGATCCTGAGCCGCCACCCGGCCGGCCATGGCACAGTGTGCCCGTGACCGAACAGCCACAGTGGCCGGGCGT
>JALZDD010000451.1 GCA_030862715.1 Actinomycetota bacterium
GCCTGGGAGGGTTGGCCGAGCCGCCGGGGCGCGTCAGGCGTTCGCGGAAGCCTTCTCGATGAAGCTCACTGCGTCGCCAACGGTCTTGAGGTTCTTGACCTGCTCGTCGGGGATGGATACGCCGAACTTCTCCTCGGCAGCGACGACGACCTCGACCATGGACAGCGAGTCGACGTCGAGGTCATCGACGAAGGACTTGTCGAGCTGAACGTCGGCGACATCGATGCCGGCGACCTCGTTGACGATCTCGGCGAGGTCGGAGCGGATCTCTTCGGTGGTGGCCATATGTGGTGCTTCCTCTCGGATTTCTGTGTGTTGAAACTCTGGGGTGGTGCGGAACTACGGAACGACGACGACCTGGGCTGCGTAGACCAGTCCGGCGCCGAACGCGATGAGCAGGGCGGTGTCGCCCGACTCAGCCTGACCCTCCTCGATCATCCGCTCAAGGGCAAGCGGGACCGAGGCGGCCGAGGTGTTGCCCGAGGTGGCGATGTCGCGGGCGATCTTGACCGACTCCGGAAGCTTCATGGAGCGGGCCAGGGCGTCGACGATGCGCATGTTGGCCTGGTGCGGGACGAAGCAGTCGAGCTCGTCGGCCGTGATGCCGGCCTTCTCGAGTGCCTCCTGGCCGACCTTCGCCATGGCGTAGGAGGCCCAGCGGAAGACGGGGTTGCCCTCCATCGTCAGCCAGGGAGTCTCCTTGGCCTCGACCGCGTCGAACCAGTCGGGAGTCTGGATGTGGTCAGCCTTGTCGCCCGATGAACCCCACACGACCGGGCCGATCCCGGGCTCGTCGCTCGGGCCGACGACCGCGGCGCCCGCGCCGTCGGCGAAGATGAAGGCGGTGCCACGGTCGTGCGGGTTCGTGATGTCGGAGAGGCGCTCCACTCCGATGACGAGTACGTTCCGGGCGCTGCCGCCGCGGATGAAGTCGCTGGCCATCGCGATGCCGTGGCAGAAGCCGGCACAGGCCGCCGAGACGTCGAAGGCGGCCGGGTGGTCGGCACCGAGCTCGTCGGCGATCAGCGCGGCGACGGCCGGGGTCTGGCGCATGTGGCTGACCGTGGCGACGATGACGCAGTCGATCTGGTCGATGCCGATCTTGGCGTGCTCGAGAGCCTTGCGAGAGGCGGCGACCGACATCATCTGTACGGTCTCCTCCTCGCCCGCCCAGCGACGCTCGGTGATGCCGGAACGGGTGCGGATCCACTCGTCGGAGGAGTCGATCAGATCGACGATCTCGCTGTTGGGGACCACCCGGGTCGGGCGATAGCCGCCTACGCCGAGGATGCGGGCGTGCGGGGAACCTGTCGGGGCTGAGATCACGAGTGCTGGACTCCTGTCGGGTGCAGACGCAGCAGCGGCTGACCGGGGGATACGAGGTCGCCGTCCTCGACGAGCCACTCTATGACCTCGCCGCCGTGAGCGGACGTGATCGCGATCGTGTCCCGGAGGCTGGCGATGGCGCCGATCTCGGCGCCGGCCGGAATCACGTCGATCCCGGACACGGTCTCGGAGAGCTTGAAGGTGCCCTTGGACGGGGAGACGACCATGCGCCAGGTCGGCGTGGTCTCGATCGGGTTGGACTCGCCGTGCTTCTCGACGAACGCGCGGGCGTCCTCGAGCTGGTCGGGAGTCTTCAGGGCGAAGGTCTCGACGCCCTTGAGGGCACGCTTGGCGATCCCGGTCAGGGTGCCGGCCGGCGGCATCTCCAAGATGCCGGTCACGCCGATGTCGGACATGGTGTCGAGGCAGAGGTCCCAGCGCACCGGGTTGGCGATCTGGCCGACGATCCGGCCCAGCGCCTTGGCGCCATCGTGGACGATCTGGCCGTCCTTGTTGCTGATCAGGCGCGTACGCGGGTCGTGGGTCGTGACGCTCTGAGCCAGCCGGGCGAGGTGGCCGACGGCGGGCTCCATGTGCTTGGTGTGGAAGGCGCCGGCGACGCTGAGCGGCATCAGCCTGGCCTTGGCGGGCGGATCGGCGGCGAAGGCCTCGAGCTGCTCGAGGGTACCCGCGGCGACGATCTGGCCGGGGCCGTTGTCGTTGGCGGGCGTGAGGCCGTGTTTCTCGATCGCGGCCAGCACCTCCTCACGGACGCCGCCGAGGACCGCGGTCATGCCGGTCGGCGTCTTCGCGGCGGCCTCGGCCATGGCCTTGCCCCGCTCGCGGACGAGCACCATCGCCTGCTCGGCGCTGATCGCGCGAGCGCCCGCGGCGGCGGTGATCTCACCGACGCTGTGGCCGGCGACGGCGCCGATCTTGCCGAAGGCGTCCGCTGGCTGCGGGAAGAGCTCGAGGGCCGCGACCAGGCCGGTGGCGACCAGCAGCGGCTGGGCGATCTCGGTGGCGCGGATGGTCTCTGCGTCGGCATTGGTGCCGTAGTCGATCAGGTCGATGCCTGCGACGGTTGAGAGCCACTCCATACGAGCGGC
>JALZDD010000476.1 GCA_030862715.1 Actinomycetota bacterium
GTGCCGCCGACCAGCTGGTGCAGCCGGATCCGCTCGACGAAGTGGTCGCGCGAGTTGACCAGGGTGATGGCGATGTCGTCGCGCTTGGTGAGTCGGTTCGCGGCCATCACGCCGGCGTACCCGCCGCCGACGACCACGACCCGGCTCCTGCTGAAGGCTTCTTGTTTGCTCATACCCCAAGGACACCGGCCACGCGATGTCTGTGACATCGGGAGGTTGTGAAGCCGAGAGTGAGCCATAGGCCACTCTCGGCTTCACAACCTCCGCTCGATCAGGAGACCGTGATGGTGAACCTCGCCGTCGAGCCGTTGGAGGCAGTGATCTTGCCGCGATACGTCCCCGGGGAGTCGTACGCATGAGCAGCCGTCACCGCATAGACCCCGGCGGCGTGGAGAGAATCCCGGGGTTGAGAGGTGGTGAACCGTGCAGGGACCGGAGCCGACCCGTCCCCGAAGTCGACTGTCGCGGTGAGCGGTGCGGTCAGCGACGAGCCACCGGTGCTGTCCGCGTCGTCGACCTCGTCGACGGTGACCGCGGTCCCGTCCGTCTTGGTCCCGGGGGCGGCGAGCAGTCCGACCGACACCGAACCGGCCGATCCTGCCGACACCGCCGCATCGGTTCCGGCCAGCTCCGTCGACCAGGCGATCTGCGGCCCGTCGTAGAAGTTGGTGCCGGCGGCAGCCAGTCGAGGACCGACCGAGGCGAGCCGCGCAGCGAAGTCCGAGGGCGAGCGCAGCGACTCGGCGGTCCAGCCGGTCTCCCCGTGCGCGAGGATGCGCGGGAAGATCATGAACTCGGCCTGATCGACGCCCCGGATCGTCTCGGACCACAGCGGCGCCTCGGTGCCGAGGATGTGCTCGTCCCCGACGCCCGCGATGACCTCGTGCGGGCTCCAGTCGTAGTAGTGCGCGACGTCGCAGTCGCCCGAGCACGCCCAGGAGAGCCCGATCGGCGTCTTCGGGTGATATTTCATGTCGAGGTAGGACATGTTCCCCGGCGAGACGAGCAGCTTGGCGCCGTCCTCGATGACGGCGCGCTTCGCGTGCTCGGTCGTGCCGGCCCAGTACTGCACACCGTCACCCGCGGTGAGCCCGGACTCGGCGTACTCGTTCCAGCCGATCGTCTTCTTCCCGAGTCCGTGGACGATCGCGAGCGCCCGCTCGACGAACGCCACGTAGCCCTCGTGGCCATAGCGCTGCGTCATCGCGTGCGACTCGTCGCCGCCGACGTGCAGGAACTCGGACGGCGTCAGCGCGGCGAGCTGCGAGAAGACGTGCTCGATGAAGGTGTAGGTCACCTCGGAGGTCGGATCGAGGTAGGAGTAGCCGACGTCGATGGTCCCGTTGTGCGGCGCCACCGGTTCGTCCTCGGTCGCCGGGTGGCTCGACCCGGCGGTGTTGAGCTGCGGGATCGCGGCCAGGGCGGCATTCGTGTGGCCGGGGATGTCGATCTCGGGGATGATCTCGATCTCGCGCTCGGCGGCATACCGCACCAGCGAGCGGTAGTCGTCCTGGGTGTAGAACCCGGTGTGGCCGTCGGCGCTCTGATAGGGGTTGCCGAGCACCGCGGTGGCGCCCGAGACCCGGGTCAGCTCCGTGTAGTCGATGTCGTCGCCGGCCGCCCGACCGGAGTTGGTGATGTCGATCCGCCACCCCTGGTCGTCGGCCAGGTGCATGTGCAGCACCGAGATCTTGGCCGCCGACGCGGCGTCGATGACCTGCTTGACCTCGTCGACCTCGAGGAACGAGCGGGCGACATCGAGCATGAGTCCGCGATAGCCGAACCGTGGCGCGTCCAGGATCGAGACCGCCGGCACCGTCCACGTCGTGTTGACGCGCGAGGGAGACGCCGCGAACGCCGGCAGCAGCTGCCGAAGCGTCTGGGTGCCGTTGAACAGCCCGTGGCGACTCGCCCCGGTGACCCTGACCCCGTTGGCCGTCGAGGAGATCTTGTACGCCTCCGGGTTGCCCTCGACCTCGCCGAACCCGGCCTCGGGGTCGATGGTCAGGACGACATCGCGACGGGTCGCCCTGCCGGCGACGACCGGGAGATCGAAGCCGGTCGCCGGGCGCAGTTCGGCGGCCATGAGGACACCGACCTCGTCGGCGTCAGTGCCACGCGCGACGATCCGGGCCTGTTCGGTCAGGACGAAACCGGACCCGCCTCTCGCGCTCACCTGGAGCGGCTTCGGCACCAGGCCGGGCACGGGGGTCTCGGCCTTGCCCAGGCGTTCGGCCCGGGGTTGAGCCGTGGCGGATGACGTCGTCGACGCGGAGATGAGCATCGTGGCGACGCCAACTGCCAGCGCCGTTGTCAGAATTTGGATAGGGCCCGAACGAATCATGCGCATGCCTCCATCAACGGCCAACTCGGTCAACCATCGAGGGTAACGGCGTCGGCGCCGCGGCGTCGCGGAATCAAGGGATCGGGGTTCGACCTCTGTCCAGGACCCGACGGTGTGACATCGACTGGAGCGGTCCGCGTCGCGGTCGCGCCGGTCAGGCCAGAGCGGCGACGGCGTCCGCCAGATCATCGACGGACCGGGCGCGCTCTGGGAGGCTCCCGTCGGGACCCAGGCTGAGCTGGAAGCCCATGAAGGCGGCGTCGATGACGTGGGCTGCCCGTTCGGCGACGGCGGAATCCACTCCGGACTTGTCCAGATGCGCGATGAGAACGCCCATCCACAGTGTGTTGGCTTCGCGGACCGCCGAGACGTACGGCTCCCTGCCGAAGAGACCGAGTGCGGCCGCCTCCACATAGATCCGGCTGCACCGGTCGCCCTCCATCACCGTCCAGAGGTCGTGGACAGCGGAACGCAGGTCCTTGGAGGGCTCGAGCGCGGCTACCTCGGCGACCGACCGCTTGTTGGATGTGCGGAGTACGTCGGCGACCAGCTGGTCCTTGGTGCCGAAGTGGTAGAGCAGGACCCGGTTGCTGGTGCCCAGCTCGGCCGCCAGCGGGCGCAGACTCAGGCCGATCAGGCCGTGCTCATGGACGTAGTCGGTCGCCAGTTCGGCCCAGGCAGCGCGGCGCTGTGGATCCTTCGCAGGCGCGGTCCGAGCGGTCGTCATGCGGCGACTGTAACAACCGGCCACAGCCATTTGTATCAGTTGGAACAATTTTGTACCAACTGCAACAATTTTGTCCTCCCAGCCCTTGACCTGGCCCTTCACGTCGGCACAAGATCATTTGCAATTCACCCGCGGTTGCCTGTTGAGCAACCCGACGTCGGAGGTTGCATGAGCCAGATCTACATCGACGGGCGCTGGTTGCCTGCGCAGTCGGGCGACCAGCGGGAGATCCGCTGTCCCGCCGACGGCACGGTTGTCGGAACCGTTGCGGAGGCTGGAGCGGAGGACACCCGGGCCGCGATCGCCGCGGCGCGGAACGCCTTCGACAGTGGCGTGTGGCCTGCGACGCCCGCGCGGGAGCGCGGCGACCTGCTGCTGAGGGTCGCCGACCTGCTCGAGCGGGACACCGCGATCATCGCCCGGGCGGAGTCGCTCGACACCGGGAAGCGGCTGGTCGAGAGCGAGTACGACGTCGCCGACGTGGTCTCCGTGTTCCGTCACTTCGGCCACATCGCCACCGAGGACGCCGGACGGGTGGTCGACACCGGGAACCCCTCCGTCAAGAGCCGGATCGTCCACGAGCCGGTCGGGGTCTGCGGACTGATCACCCCGTGGAACTATCCGCTGCTGCAGGTGGCGTGGAAGGTCGCGCCGTGCCTGGCTGCGGGCAACACGTTCGTGCTCAAGCCCAGCGAGATCACGCCGCACACCGCTATCCACCTGATGAAGGTGCTCGACGAGGCCGGGCTCCCGGCGGGCGTCGGCAACCTGATTCTCGGTGAGGGCCCGACCGCCGGCGCCCCATTGTCCGAGGACCCGCGCGTCGACCTGGTCTCCTTCACCGGTGGCCTGGCCACCGGCAAGCGGCTCATGGCCAACGCCTCAGCCACCGTGAAGAAGGTCGCCCTCGAGCTCGGTGGCAAGAATCCCAACATCGTCTTCGCCGACTCCGACCTCGAGACCGCGCTCGACTTCGCGCTGACCGCGGTCTTCCTGCACTCCGGCCAGGTCTGCTCTGCCGGCGCGCGGCTGATCATCGAGGAGTCGATCAAGGACACCTTCGTCGACGAGCTCGTCGCCCGGGCCGAGCAGATCCGCCTCGGCGGCCCCTTCGACGAGGCTGCCGAGACCGGCCCGCTGACCAGCAGCGCCCACCGCGACAAGGTCGAGGCGTACGTCGCGAGGGGTCTCGCCGAGGGCGCCACCTTGCGCACCGGCGGGAAGCGCCCCGACGGCGCCGAGTTCGCCGACGGCTTCTACTACCTGCCCACCATCCTCGACGACTGCACCACCGAGATGAGCGTGACCCAGGACGAGTCCTTCGGGCCGGTCCTCACCGTCGAGACCTTCAGCGACGAGGACGACGCGGTCCGCATCGCCAACGACTCCATCTACGGCCTCGCCGGCGCGGTGTGGACCACCGACGCCGGGCGCGCCGAGCGGGTCGCCGCCAGGCTCAGGATGGGCACGGTCTGGATCAACGACTACCACCCGTACGTCGCCCAGGCCGAGTGGGGCGGCTACAAGCAGTCCGGGATCGGGCGCGAGCTCGGCCAGGCCGGGCTGGAGGAGTACCGCGAGACCAAGCACATCTGGCACAACATCGATCCCAGCCCGCAGCACTGGTTCGCCCCGACCTCCGAGAAATCAAGCACCGCCGAGGAGAAGTGAAGACGATGACCCAGACTTACGACTACGTGATCGTCGGCGGTGGCTCGGCCGGCTCCGCGCTCGCCAACCGGCTCAGCGCCGACCCGTCCACGAAGGTGCTGGTGCTGGAGGCCGGTCACAGCGACTTCAAGATCGACCCGTTCATCCACATGCCCGCGGCGCTGCCGTTCCCGATCGGCTCGAAGCTCTACGACTGGGGCTACGAGACCGATCCCGAGCCCCACCTTGGTGGCCGCAAGGTCTACCACGCCCGCGGCAAGGTGCTCGGCGGCTCGAGCTCGATCAACGGGATGATCTTCCAGCGCGGCAACCCGATGGACTACGAGCGCTGGGCGGCCGACCCCGGCATGGAGACCTGGGACTACCGCCACTGTCTGCCCTACTTCAAGCGCATGGAGAGCCGCTTCCTCGAGGACGGCACCTCCGGCGCCGACCAGTGGCGCGGCGGCTCAGGGCCGCTCCACCTCGAGCGCGGCCCCGCCTCCAACCCCCTCTTCTCGGCGTTCTTCGAGGCCGCCCAGGAGGCTGGCTACCCGCTCACCGACGACGTCAACGGCTACCGCCAAGAGGGGTTCGCCCCCTTCGACCGCAACGTCAAGGACGGCCGCCGCTGGTCGGCCGCCCGGGCCTACCTGCACCCGGTGATGAACCGCCCCAACCTCGACGTCGAGACCTTCGCGTACGCCACCAAGATCCGCTTCGACACCTCCGGTGACGTCCCGCGGGCGACCGGCGTGGACTACGTCCGCGGTGTCGGCCGGGCACGCCGCGAGCACACGGTCAGCGCCGGCGAGGTGATCTGCTGCGGCGGCGCGATCAACACGCCCCAGCTCCTCCAGCTCTCCGGTGTGGGGGAGGAGTCGCTGCTGCGGCAGCACGGCATCGACGTCGTGCACAACCTTCCCGGCGTGGGGGAGAACCTCCAGGACCACCTCGAGGTCTACATCCAGTACGCCTCCAAGCAGCCGGTCTCGATCGCACCCGGTCTGGTGTGGCACCAGCGGCCGAAGATCGCCTGGCAGTGGCTCTTCCAGAAGAAGGGCCTGGGCGCGACCAACCACTTCGAGGGCGGCGGGTTCGCCCGGTCCAACGAGGACGTGGACTGGCCAAACCTGATGTTCCACTTCCTTCCCATCGCGATCCGCTACGACGGGTCGATGGCGCCCGGCCAGGAGAAGGGCCAGCACGGCTACCAGGTGCACATCGGACCGATGTACGCCGACACGCGCGGGCACGTACGGATCAAGAGCGCCGACCCGACGCAGAAGCCGTCGATGCTGTTCAACTACCTCTCCACCGCCACGGACCGGAAGGAGTGGGTGGAGGCGGTCCGGGTGGCGCGCAACATCCTCAACCAGCCCGCGTTCGCGCCGTTCAACGCCGGCGAGATGTCTCCGGGGCCGAGCGTGGAGACCGACGAGGAGATCCTCGAGTGGGTCCGCAAGGACGCCGAGACCGCGCTGCATCCCTCCTGCACCGCCGCGATGGGGACCGGCGAGATGGCCGTCACCGACCCCACCTCGATGAAGGTGCACGGCACCGAAGGACTGCGAGTGGTGGACGCGAGCGTCTTCCCCTACGTCACCAACGGCAACATCTACGCCCCGGTGATGATGGTCGCGGAGAAGGCGGCCGACCTGATCGCCGGCAACACCCCGCTGGCGCCCTCCGATGCTCCTTACTACCGCCATCGCGACGACTCGCCGCTGTGGCCTGTGGGGGACCCGCGCAACCAGTCCTGAAACCCAATCGTGACCCGAACCGGCGCCGGGTGGACTAGCGTGCCGGGCACCCGAACCGGAGGAGACAGCTCATGCCGGAGACAATCGACCCGTCGCGTACGCCCTTGGGTGAACCCGCCGCAGACCCAGACGAGATCCCGACGACGAAGCCGGAGCTGAACAAGACCGTCTTCTTCGGCTCCGCCGGCGTAGTGGTCGCGTTCACGCTCTTCACGTTGCTCGCCCCGGAGACCTCCGGGACCGCCATCGGGCACGTGGTCACCTGGATCTCGGACTACTTCGGCTGGTGGTACTTCGCGCTCGCCGCTGCGCTGATCGCCTTCGTGCTCTTCATCTGCCTGTCCCGCTACGGGCGGATACGGCTCGGCCCGGAGGAGTCCCGGCCGGAGTACTCGATGTTCACCTGGACCGCGATGCTCTTCGCGGCCGGGATCGGCGCCGACCTGATGTTCTACTCCGTCGCCGAGCCGGTCTCGCAGTACCTCACGCCGCCCACCGGCGAGGGCAGCACCATCGCCGCTGCCGAGCAGGCGGTGACCTGGACGCTGTTCCACTACGGGCTCTCCGGCTGGGCGATGTACGCCGTCATGGGCATGGCGCTGGGCTACTTCTCCTTCCGCCACGGGCTTCCGCTCTCGATCCGCTCGGCGCTCTACCCGATCTTCGGCAAGCGGGTCCACGGGCGCCTCGGTGACGGCATCGACCTGGCTGCCGTGCTCGGCACCATCTTCGGCATCGCCACCTCGCTCGGCATCTCGATCGCACTGCTCAACGCGGGTCTCAACGTTCTCTTCGGTATCCCCGAGGGCCGTGGCGCGCAGGTCGGCCTGGTCGTGGTCGCGGTGCTGCTCGGCACGGTCTCGGCGATCTCCGGCGTCGACAAGGGCATCCGGCGGCTCTCCGAGCTCAACGTGCTGCTCTCGCTGGCGCTGATGCTCTACGTGCTCTTCTCCGACGACACCGCGTTCCTGCTCAACTCGCTGGTGATGAACCTCGGTGACTACCTCGTGCACCTGCCCGGGATGAGCTTCGACACGATGCCGTACGCCACCGCCGAGAACCCCGACGTCGGGGTCTGGAAGAACCTGTGGACGCTCTTCTTCTGGGCGTGGTGGGTGGCCTGGTCGCCGTTCGTCGGGCTCTTCCTGGCGCGGATCTCGCGCGGGCGGACGATCCGGCAGTTCCTGGTCGGCGTGATGATGATCCCGTTCGGCTTCATCCTGCTGTGGGTCTCGATCTTCGGCAACAGCGCGCTCGGACGGATCCGCGGCGGCGACGCCGAGTTCGGCGATCTGACCAACGCCAACTACGCGCAGGGCTTCTACGCCTTCCTCGACAACTACCCGGGGGCGATCGCGCTGGTCGCGCTCGCCACCTTGACCGGGTTCCTCTACTACGTCACCTCGGCCGACTCCGGTGCGCTGGTGATGGGCAACTTCACTTCCCGGCTGCCGCACCCGATGGCCGACTGCTCGATCCCGGTGCGGATCTTCTGGTCGGTCGCGATCGGCGCGCTGACTCTCGCCCTGATGTTCGCCGGAGGGGACGCGTGGCTGACCACGCTGACCAACGCGACGATCATCATGGGCCTGCCCTTCTCGGTCGTGCTCGCCCTGGTCGCCGTGGGGCTCCACCGCTCGCTACGGCTGGAGTCGTTCAAGACCGCGAGCGCACGCTACTCGTTCCCGGGCACGATCTCCTCGGCCCGCCTGGCCGGGGCGGGTGAGGGCGGCGTACGTCCTTCGCTCGCGCAGCGGCTGCGCCGCTCGGTCACCTATCCCACCGCCAGGGACACCGAGCGATTCGTCGGCACGGTCGCGACGCCGGTCCTCGAGGAGGTCGCCGCCGAGCTCTCCTCGCATGGGCTGACCTCGGTAGTGACCGAGACCAAGGCCGTACGCGGCGTCGCCGGCGTCCAGATCCACACCGACCTGGAGGACGCACCCGCGTTCGTCTACAAGGTCACCCCGCTGCCGTGCCCCGCTCCGACCTTCGCCGTCGGCCGGGTCACCGGCGATGTGTACTTCCGCGCCGAGGTCCACCTCGCCGAGGGCACCCAGGGCTACGACGTCAACGGCTACTCACGCGAGCAGCTGATGGGCGACGTCCTCGACCAGTACGAACGCCACCTCTCCTACCTCCACCTCGTCCAGCAGGAGCAGTTGCCTGCCGAGGTGCCCGAGGTGCCGGTGGCGGACGTCAGCGGAGCAGATCGGTCAGATCGATCTTGACCGGGAACGGCACCGGGACGTCGAGTCTGTCGCGGAAGATCCCGATCGGGACGTAGGTGTTGGTGAGGTCGTCGCGCTCGTAGACATGGATCGCGGGCGCGCCGTCCTCGTTCTCGATGCGCCAGTAGTGGGAGATCCCCGCCTCGGCGTACTTCTGCGGCTTCACCGCCCGGTCGCGGTGCTCGGACTCCGGCGAGACCACTTCGACCACCAGGACCACGGAGTCGGCCTCATAGAACGACGCCTGGTCGGGGATTCGCGCCGTGCTCACCAGCACGTCCGGCTCCGGCCGGTTACGCCTGTCGAGCACCACCGTCAGTTCCCGATCCACCTCGAACCCATCAGGCGCCTGCGCCGTCAGCGCGTTGGTCAGGGCCGTGACGAGCCGACTGTGCCAGCGGCGCTGCGGTGACATATTGAAGACCAGGGCTCCGTCGATGAGTTCGGTATGACGCGGCGCCTCGACGAGCATGTCGAGGTCTTCGGAGTACCAACCCTCCTCACGGGGAGGGTGCATCCAGTCGGGCAACGCGGTCATGTTTCGAGGATACCGCCTGTTTCTGG
>JALZDD010000490.1 GCA_030862715.1 Actinomycetota bacterium
CCGAAGGGCACCTGGAACGACCTCGAGATCCGCGTCGTCGGACAGCACTACACCGTGATCCGCAACGGCGTCGTGATCAACGAGTTCGAGAACCTGCCCGGGCTGCCGTTCCCCGGTCGACCAAACGACCCCGATTCCAGCAGCCGAGGGTTGACCGGTCACGTCGGGGTCCAGGCGCACGGCAGCACCCCGGACGTGGTGTCCTACCGGAACATCCGCATCCGCGACCTGTAGCCAGTCGCACCTAGACTCGGGGGCGTGGACTTCTACTCCGCCTACTCCCATGGCTTCGCACGGGTCGCGGCGTGCACCATCCCGATCTCCGTCGCCGACCCGGCTGCCAACGCACGCGAGGTGGTCGCGCAGGCCCGCGAGTGCAGCGACGAGGGGGTGGCGGTCGCGGTGTTCCCGGAGCTGTGTCTCTCGGGCTACTCGATCGACGACCTCGTCCTGCAGCGGACGCTCCTCGACGCCGTGCACGCCGCGATCAGCGCGATCGTGGTGGCCTCCGAGGAGCTGCTCTCGGTGATCGTGGTCGGCGCCCCGCTGCGCCACGGCGACCGGGTGCTCAACACCGCGGTCGTGATCCACGGCGGCGAGGTGCTCGGCGTGGTGCCCAAGACCTACCTGCCGACCTACCGTGAGTTCTACGAGAAGCGGTGGTACGGCACGGGCGACGGCGCCGACGGCACCATCATGCTCGGCGGCGAAGAGGTGCCGCTCAGCAACGAGCTGCTCTTCCGCTGCACCGACGTCAAGGATCTCGTCTTCCACGTCGAGGTCTGCGAGGACATGTGGGTTCCGGTGCCGCCGAGCGCCAAGGCCGCGCTGGCCGGCGCGACCGTGCTGCTCAACCTCTCCGCCAGCCCGATCACGGTGGGCCGCTCCGACGCCCGCCGCCTCCTGGTGCAGTCGGCGAGCGCGCGGTGCATGGCGGCCTACGTCTACACCGCCGCCGGCCAGGGTGAGTCGACGACCGACCTGTCCTGGGACGGGCAGACGATGGCGTACGAGCTCGGGGAGCTGCTGGGGGAGACCGAGCGGTTCCCGGACGGGCCACGGCGCACCGTGGTCGACGTCGACCTGGAGCGGATCCGCGCCGAGCGGATGCGGCAGGGCACCTTCGACGACAACCGCCGCGCCGAGGGCGCCTTCCACTCCGAGATCGAGTTCGAGCTCAGCCCGCCGCTGACCGGCGGCGGACTGCGCCGCAAGGTCGACCGGTTCCCGTTCGTCCCCGACGATCCGGAGAAGCTCGCGCTGGAGTGCTACGAGGCCTACAACATCCAGGTCTCCGGGCTCGAGAAGCGGCTCCAGTCGATCGGTCCGGACACGAAGATCGTCATCGGCGTCTCCGGCGGGCTCGACTCCACCCACGCGCTCATCGTCGCCGCCAAGGCGATGGAACGGCTCGGCCGGCCGGCGAGCGACATCCTGGCGTTCACGATGCCCGGCTTCGCGACCTCGGACGACACCAAGTCCAACGCGATCAAGCTGATGGAGGCGCTCGGGACGACCTACGAGACGCTCGACATCCGTCCCACCGCCACGCAGATGCTCAAGGAGATCGGCCATCCGGCCGGCGAGGGCGAGCCGGTCTACGACGTCACCTTCGAGAACGTCCAGGCGGGGCTGCGTACGGACTTCCTCTTCCGCATCGCCAACCAGCGCGGCGGCATCGTCCTCGGCACCGGCGACCTCTCCGAGCTCGCGCTCGGCTGGGCGACCTACGGCGTCGGTGACCAGATGTCGCACTACAACGTCAACGCCGGCGTCCCGAAGACCCTCATCCAGCACCTGATCCGGTGGGTGATCACCACCGAGCAGTTCGACGGCGCCGCCGACGAGGTCCTCCAGGAGATCCTCGACCAGGAGATCTCGCCCGAGCTCGTACCGGGGGAGGAGCTGCAGTCGACGGAGCAGAAGATCGGGCCGTACGCCCTGCAGGACTTCACCCTCTTCCACACCGTCCGCAACGGCTTCACCCCCTCGAAGATCGCCTTCCTGGCGTGGAACGCCTGGCACGACGTCGAGGCCGGCGAGTGGCCCCCGGGGTTCCCGGAGGGGAAGCGGACGGCGTACGAGATGAAGGAGATCCGCGCCTGGCTCGAGGTCTTCGTGAAGCGCTTCTTCGCCAACCAGTTCAAGCGCTCGGCGCTGCCCAACGGTCCCAAGGTCTCCAACGGTGGCACCATGTCGCCCCGCGGTGACTGGCGGATGCCCTCGGACGCCTCCCCGGCGGCCTGGCTCGCCGAGATCGAGGCCCGGGTTCCGGTGGAGTAGGGCTTGTGATGGACGAGGCGCCGGGCCGGTCGTAGCGTCACGCCCATGGCATCCGACAGCAGGGTCTGGCCCGTCGTGCACGCCGAGCGGGAGGCGTTGATCCGTGACCTCGGCACGCTCACCCTGGCCCAATGGGAGACGCCTTCACTGTGCGTGAGGTGGAGCGTCCACGACGTGCTCGCCCACATGATCGACGTCGCGACGACGACACGGCTGGGGTTCGTACGCCGCATGATCGCCGCTCGCGGAGACTTCGACCTCGACAACCAGACCGGCGTCGACCGGGAGCGCGCCGCGGATCCGGCCGAGACCTTGGCAGCCTTCCGCCGGGTCGCCAGGCGGGTGGCGACCCCGCCGGCCCCGCTCGCCACCCGCCTGGTAGAGGAGTTCGCCCACGGCGAGGACATCCGGCGGCCGCTGGGCCTCCAGCGCGACTATCCGGTCGAGCACGTCGTCACGGCGCTGCGCTACCTGGCCAAGACCTCGCAGAAGTGGGGCGGCGGCAAGGAGCGAGCCGAGCGCGTACGTCTCGTGGCCACCGACGCCGACACGGTGATCGGGACGGGTCCTGAGGTCCGCGGCACCGCGATCTCGCTCGTGCTCGCGCTGTCCGGCCGCCCGGTGGAGTCCGGCGAGCTCACCGGACCTGGGGCGACTGTGATGCCCACGGCTTCGCGGTGAAGGCAATAGCTTCACCTGTCTTCAGTAAAGCAAATACCTTCATCTCATCCGAATGAAGGTATGATCTTCATATGGTGTCTGTGGCGACCGTGATCGGCGACCTCGTGGGCTCGCGCACGAAGTCCGACCGCGCGAAGGTCCACGAGGCCTTCGCCGAGGCCGTCGAGGAGATCAACGAGACGTGGCAGCCGGTCACCCCGCTGCGGATCACGGTCGGCGACGAGTACCAGGGAGCGTTCGAGACCGTCGGCGCCGCGATCCAGGCGACGTTCCGGCTGCGGATCGCTTTGGACCCCGTGGTCGGCGTTCGCCACGGCATCAGCTGGGGCGCGACCCGGGTGCTCAGCGACGACCCCCGGGTCGAGGACGGGCCGGGGTGGTGGGCCGCGCGCGCGGCGATCGAGACGGCGGAGAACGCCGAGAACAAGGCGGCCTCCCGCAGCGTAAGGACCTGGTATCAGCCGGCGGAGGAGGCCGGTGGGCCGGACCCGGCCGCGGTCAACGCCGCTCTGATCTCGCGCGACGAGCTCTTTTCTCGTCTGGACCGGTCCTCGGTGTCGGTGCTTTCTGGCATGCTCTCCGCCATGCCTCAGAAGGCCATCGCCGCCGAGCTCGACATCACCCCCTCCGCGGTCTCCCAGCGCGTCCGTCGCGACGGGATCGCCGTGATCGTGCGCGCCGACGAGCTGTTGGGAGAGGTCAGATGAGCTGGATAGCACTGCTGCTGATCGGGATCGGCACGGTTGACTTCGCCCACGCGCTCATCGACCCGCTCAGGCGGATCCGCTGGGTGCCCGAGGCGGTCGGCGCCGCGCTCGTGATCGCCTTCGGACTGCTCTCGGCCCTGTTCGGCGGCGACCTGGCCGCGGTGATCGTCATCGCCGGGATCGCGGTGCTGTGGGGCTTCCTGGCCCACCCGCCCGAGGGTTCGGACAAGAATCGCCATCCGGGCATCCCGCTGGCCCTGCTGAGCGGGACGATCTTCCTCGGGATCCTGCTGGCTCCGGTCGCCGGCGAGGTCGGCGGGCCGGTCGCCGCCTGGGCGGAGCAGGCGCCCTGGGTCTGGGTCGAGGCCGCGCGCCCCGAGGCGGTGCTGCTCGCCTTCGGTGGCCTGCTGGTCCAGGTCTCGACCGGCAACGTCGTGGTGCAGCTCGTCCTCGACGTCGCCAAGGTGGCCAACCCGCTCGACGGGGTCGCCGGCAACAATCTCAAGGGTGGCCGGCTCCTCGGCCCGCTCGAGCGGCTGACGATCTTCGGGCTCGGTCTCACCGGCAGCCTCGCCGCCGCCGGTCTGGTGGTCGCGGCCAAGGGCCTGATCCGCTGGCCGGAGCTGCAGTCGTTCCGCGGCGAGAGCGAGGGGCCGAGCATCAACGACGTGACCGAATACTTCCTGGTCGGCAGCCTCGTCTCCTGGATGATCTCGCTGGTCACCCTCGCTCTGGTCATCACCTGAGCCCGAAGTAGATTGCGGTCTCATGACTGTGGGTAAGGCTCTTGGGCTCCTCGTGGCGGCCGTGCTTCTCCTGGCCGGAGGAGCGCTGGCGCTGACCGGCATGGGCTATCTCGGCGGAGGCGGCACGAGCACCGCCTGGTCGATCCTCGGAGCGGCCCTGGCGGGGTTCGGGGTGGCGCTGGTGATCTCGATCTTCAGAGGTCCGGGCCGCTGACCGTGGCGCGGAGGTCCCGGCCGTAACGTCGGACCGTTAGTGTTCACACATGGGCAAGCAACAGGACTTCGTGCTCCGGGCACTCGAAGAGCGGGACGTACGTTTCGTGCGGCTGTGGTTCACCGACGTGCTCGGTTATCTGAAGTCGGTCGCGGTGGCGCCGGCAGAGCTCGAGAGCGCTTTTGCGGAGGGCATCGGCTTCGACGGCAGCGCGATCGAGGGGTTCGCTCGGGTGACCGAGGCCGACATGCTGGCCCTGCCGGACCCGAGCACGTTCCAGATCCTGCCGTGGCGGACGGATGGCCCATCCACGGGCAGGATGTTCTGCGACATCGTGATGCCTGACGGCTCGCCGTCGTACGCGGACCCGCGCTACGTGCTCAAGCGCACCCTCTCCAACGCAGCGGAGAAGGGCTTCACCTTCTACACGCACCCCGAGATCGAGTTCTACCTCTTCAAGGACAACCCGAGGGACGGCAGCGAGCCGACCCCGGTCGACTCCAGCGGCTACTTCGACCACACCGCCCAGTCGATGGGCGCCGACTTCCGGCGTGAGGCGATCACGATGCTGGAGGCGATGGGGATCTCGGTGGAATACAGCCACCACGAGGGCGGGCCGGGCCAGAACGAGATCGACCTGCGCTACGCCGACGCGCTGAGCACCGCCGACAACATCATGACCTTCCGTACGGTGATCCGTGAGGTGGCGCTGAGCCAGGGCATCTGGGCCAGCTTCATGCCCAAGCCGTTCACCGAGCACCCGGGCTCGGGCATGCACACCCACGTCAGCCTGTTCGAGGGCGACGCCAACGCGTTCTACGAGCCGGGCGCCGAATACCAGCTCTCCAAGACCGGTCGCAGCTTCATCGGCGGCGTGCTCCGCCACGCCGGCGAGATCACCGCGGTGACCAACCAGTGGGTCAACTCCTACAAGCGACTGATCGGCGGGGGAGAAGCGCCGGCTCACGTCGCCTGGGGCCACAACAACCGCTCGGCACTGGTCCGGGTGCCGATGTACAAGCCGCTCAAAGGCCAGTCGACCCGCATCGAGGTCAGGACCCTCGACGCCGCCTGCAACCCCTACCTTGCCTTCGCCGTGATCCTGGCGGCGGGCATGAAGGGCATCGAGGAGGGCTACGAGCTGCCGCGTGAGGCCGAGGACGACGTGTGGGCGCTGACCGAGCGCGAGCGCAAGAGCCTCGGCATCGACCCGCTGCCCGAGAACCTCGACGAGGCGATCGGGATGGCCGAGGACTCCGAGCTCCTAGCCGAGACCCTGGGCGAGCACGTCTTCGACTTCTTCCTGCGCAACAAGCGGGCCGAGTGGGCCGCCTACCGCGAGCAGGTGACCGCCTACGAGCGCTCCCGGATGCTGCCGGTCATCTAAGAGATCGCGCAGGTAGGGCCGCCTGCTGCGCGCCGCGATACGGGCGCGCTGGCTGCGTTGTCGCCTCTCGACGGTGCAACCAGACCGCCGTCGAGGCTCCGCCTTGCCATCACGCCCGTCTCGCGACGCTCGCGACGGCGTCCCTACCTGCGCGATCTCTGAGTCAGCAAACTGGTTGACAGGGAAACTCGAGCCCGATTCCACACTTCCGATCCGGTGCTGCCACACTGGATCGAACGGGAGAGTGGGAGTGATGTCGTTGAGTCTTCCCCGAGTGCTTGTGATTCAGCACGAGGAGACAGTTCCGCCGGCGTTGTTCGGCCATTGGCTGGCTGAGGCGGGCCTGTGTGTCGACGTCTGCCGGGCATACGCCGAACCGATCCCGCCGCTCTCGTCGCTGGACGCCTCCTACTCGGGGCTGCTCGTCATGGGCGGCTCGATGGACGCCGACTCCGACGACGAACACCCCTGGCTCGAGGTCACCCGCGAGCGGATCGCGCAGGCCGCCGAGGCCGGCATCCCGACGCTCGGGATCTGTCTGGGCCACCAGCTGGCCGCGATGGCCCTCGGTGGCACCGTGGAGCGCAGCCCGTTCGGGCTGACCGTGGGCGTACGCCAGGTGACCTGGGAGCCCGAGGTGCTCTTCGACCCGCTGATGCGCCTGCTGGCAGGCGACGACCGAGCCCTGCACTGGCACCGCGACATCGTCGGGCAGCTGCCCGAGGGCACCGTCGAGCTGGCCACCTCGATCGACGGGCACGTCCAGGCCGCTCGCTTCGCCCCGACCGTGTGGGGCGTGCAGTTCCACCCCGAGGTCGACGCAGCCGCGGTTGCGGTCTGGGCCGAGGAGTCCGTCGAGGAGCTCGAGCAGATCGGGCGCAGCGTCGACGATGTGGTCGCGACGGCCACCTTCGCCGAGAAGGAGCTGATCAAGACCTGGCAGCCGCTGGCCTTCGGGTTCGCTCGCCTGGTCCGTGAACGCAGCGCCGCCGTCGCTCCCGGCGGCACCCGTGAAGGGGTCATCTCGACCCTCAGGCCCTGGAGCGCCTGAAACCCGCTGGTGACAGGATCGGGGCCATGACGTTGCCAGGCAAGGGCGAGCTGCTCCGGCTCGGCTTCAACGATCCGGACACGGCCCTGATGGATCTGGCAGGTCTCGGCGCCGGCACCCACGAGCTGCTGGCGATCCTGGGCCAGGCGGCCGACCCCGACGCGGCGCTGGCCGGTCTGGTCATGCTCGCCGAGTCCCAGGGCGACGGCTTCGTCGAGGAGCTCGCCGGCGACGAGGGCACCGCGATGCGGCTGGTCTCGGTGCTCGGCGCCTCGCCCGCGCTGACCGACCACCTGGCCCGCCATCCCGGTCATTGGCGCGAGCTGGCCGACCCGACCCTCGGCACGACCAGGCCCGCTGCGTACGTCTTCCGGGCCTCGCTGCTCGAGGCCGTCGGCGCGAAGCTGGGTGATGAGAGCCCGGTGGCCACGGTCCCGGACGCGGAGGCGGTCGACGCGCTCCGGGTGGAGTACCGCCGCTGGCTGCTCCGGCTCGCTGCCCGCGACCTCGCCCACCAGCTCCCGGTCGACGATGTCGCCGCCGAGCTCTCGGACCTGGCCTGCGCGACCCTCGACGCGGCGCTCGCCGTCGCCCGCGCGCGGGTGGGCGCAGATGCCGACAAGGTCCGGCTGGCCGTCGTCGCGATGGGCAAGTGCGGCGGCCATGAGCTCAACTACGTCTCCGACGTCGACGTGATCTTCGCCCACGAGGCCGCCGACGAGGTCGGGGACGACGTCTCGCTGCGGGTCGCCACCCAGCTCGCCAGCAACCTGATCCAGGTCTGCTCGGCCCATACCGGCGAGGGCACCATCTGGCCGGTCGACGCCGCGCTGCGTCCCGAGGGCAAGGCGGGCGCGCTGTCGCGCACGATCGCCGGCCACGTCGGCTACTACGAGCGCTGGGCGAGCACCTGGGAGTTCCAGGCGCTGCTCAAGGCCCGCCCGGCCGCGGGCGACCTCGCGCTGGGCCGGGCCTACGTCGACGCCGTCAACCCGTTCGTGTGGAAGGCCGCCGAGCGCGACGGCTTCGTCTCCGACACCCAGAAGATGCGGCGCCGGGTCATCGCCCACATCCCGTCCCGGCAGGCCGACCGCGAGCTCAAGCTCGGCGCGGGCGGGCTGCGCGACGTGGAGTTCGCCGTGCAGCTGCTGCAGCTGGTCCACGGCCGCACCGACACCGGCATCCGCCAGCCCACCACGCTCTCCGCGCTCGCGGCGCTGACCCGCTCCGGCTACGTTGGGCGCGAGGACGGCGAGGCCATGCACGAGGCCTACGCGTTCCTGCGGCGGATGGAGCACCGGCTCCAGCTCTACCGGCTGCGGCGCACCCACGTCGTCCCCGACGACGAGGAGTCGCTGCGCTGGCTGGCGCGCTCGCTCGGCTACCTGCGCGACCCGGTGGTGCGGCTGGAGAAGGAGTGGGGGCACCAGCGGATCGAGGTACGCCGCCTCCACGAGAAGCTCTTCTACCG
>JALZDD010000522.1 GCA_030862715.1 Actinomycetota bacterium
GTCCACGACCGGCGCCGGCCCGTCGTGCCCGGGCTCCCGGCGCAGGTCGGAGACCGTGAGTGCGGGTACGTCACCGATCGGATGAGCGCCGTCTTCGATGACGTGCAGCTTCGCGCCGGAGTCGTCGAGCTGCCGAGCGACCTCGGAGTCGGTCAGAGCGGGATTGACCGGCGTGATGGTCGCTCCCAGTCGCCAACCCGCGAAGAGCAGCACGGCGAACTCGACGCGGTTGGTGAGCTTGAGCGCGACGACGTCCCCGGCACCGATGCCGAGCTCGGTGAGATGCGCTGCACCGGCACGGACCAGACCGAGGAGCTCGGCGTTGGTGAGCCGCTGAGAGGAGTCGGCGATGGCCGGACCGGCCGGGTTGTCGGCGGCGCGCCGGTCGATGATGGTGGAGAACGTCATGGTTCAGGCCTTCAGGTGACGGGTGAGGAACTCGGTCTGGTCGGCGACGACGGTCTCGAACGCGTCGCCGAGGTAGATGTCGAAGTGGCCGGCGTCGTACCGCTTGATCTCGCCGCGAGGCGCCGTGCGCGCGTAGGCGAGCGTCTCTTCGGGCGGCGTGACGGAGTCGTGGTCGCAGATGCAGAAGAGGATCGGCATCCGTACGTCCTTGGCGGCCTTGCCCGGACGGTGCCGGGTGATGGTGGGGGCGACGCGGGCGGTGACCTCGTTGACGAAGCGGGCGTCCTCCGGGACGAGAGCGAGGTAGCCGGGCAGGGCGTCCGGGGCAGTCATCAACGCCTTCTCCCCCGGCGCCCCGGCCAGCGTGATGAGCACCGGGTCCCGCCGCAGGGTCGCGGCGACGAGGTCGCGAGCGACGGTGGGCAGCAGCCGCATCGTGCCGACCGGACCGAGGGCCCGGGCCGACGCGAGGCCGTCCGTGAACGGGCACTGCGACACCGCCGCGCGCAGCTCGGGGTGACGGGAGGCGACGACGATGGCGTGCCCGCCGCCGAACGAGCTACCCCAGACCGCGACGCGAGTGCCGTCGACGTCGGAGCGAGTCTTGACGTGGGCGATGGCGGCGTCCCAGTCGGCCAGCTGCCGTTTGATCGACAGCAGCTGTCGGGGCTGGCCGGTGGAGTCGCCGAAATGGCGATAGGTGAAGGCCAGCGCCGCGATCCCGGCCTGGGCGAATCGCTCGGCGAACGCGTCCAGGCGCATCTCCCGGGTGGCGCCCAGGCCGTGTCCGAGGATCACGACCGGAGGGTTGGTGACGCCGTCGGGCAGGAAGAGCCAGGCGGCACAGGTGTCGCCGGCTGAGTCGAACTCGACGTCGTGGCGGGTGACGGTGTGGCCGCTCATCGCCGGGCCCCCTTGTCCGCGGCACCAGCACCACGGGTGGTGCCCGCGTGGAGCACTTCCTCGAAGACCCCGGGCTGGTACAGCGGCAGTTCGCCGCTCGCCTCCGTGTTGGCCATGTAGTCGAGCATCAGCTCTTGGCCGATGTCGGAGAGCGCGGTGGCGAGGAACTCGGCGCGCTCGATGTGCAGCCCCTCCTCCAGGCTCGCCGAGCCGCCGAAGTAGACGGATCGCTTGATCGCCGCCCGCGACCCCTTGGGGCGCGATCCGAGGTGCTCGGCCAGCTCGATCGCTCGGTCGAGCAGCTGGTCCGGCGCCACCACCTCGTCGACCGCGCCGATCTCCAGGGCCTGGGCCGGGGTGAACGGCTCGCCGGACAGGATCGCCAGCAGCGCTTTGTGGTTGCCGACCAGGCGCGGAAGGCGCTGGCTGCCACCTCCACCGGGCATGATCCCGAGCAGGACCTCCGGCTGGCCGATGACGTACTCGCCCTCAGCCATCACCCGCAGGTCGTTGGCCCAGCTGAACTCGGCCCCGAGACCGAGCGCCGACCCGTTCAGGGCCGCGACGAAGACGACGCCGCTGCGGTTCATCTTCAGGAACGTCTGGTGCACCCGCTCCAGCTGGACCGCCGGCCACAGCGGTGTGCGGCCGAGCGCTGCCTTCAGGCCGCCGGCCCGATTCACCCCGCGCGCCGTGTGGGCGAGGGCGGAAGCGCCCCGGACGCCGACCGAAGGGACGGTGGCCCCGCCCTCCTGCAGCCAGCGCACCTCGGCATGCGAGACGAAGCGTTCCGGGTGGGTGCCGGTGAACACGACCGCCTGGATCGCCGGATCGCTGTCCGCACGGTCGACGAGCGCGTCGAGATGCTCGGCGATGTCGTTGCCGAACAACCCCAGTGGGCCTCCGTCGATGCGGGCGACCAGCACCGCGCCGCGGTCCTCGATCTCGAGGTTACCTCGTACTTCTTCTGTCATGACCGGTCTCCGTTGCAACTGCTGTGAGCGCGTACGTGCGACGCTTGTCACATCACAATAACGAAGTTATCCTGATGTCACAACCCGAGGAGACGTCATGAACAGCACCACCCATCCCCGACTGGACCATGACTGGGTCGTCGTCGGGTCCGGCTTCGGCGGGAGCGTCGCCGCCCTGCGCCTGGCCGAGAAGGGCCACCGGGTCGCGGTCCTCGAGCGCGGCCGCGCGTACGCCGACGACGAGTTGCCCAAGTCAGCATCCGACGCCCGCCGCTTCATCTGGGCGCCGACGGTCGGGCTGCGCGGGATCATGCGCAACGTGCTCTTCCGCCACGTGTTCAGCTCCACCCAGACCGGAGTCGGCGGCGGAAGCCTCGTCTACGGCGGCGTCCTGTTCCGCCCCCACGAGGCCTTCTTCGCCACCCCCCAGTGGGCGGGGATCGACCGATGGGAGGAGACCCTCGAGCCTCACTACCGCGAAGCGGAACGGATGCTCGGGGCACGTACGACGCCGTGGGAGTCCGTGACGAGCGGACTGACCCGCGAGGTCGCCGACCGGTTCGGCGGCAGCTTCTCCGCGGCGCCGGTCGCGGTTTTCTTCGGCGAGCCGGGCGTCACGGTGCCGGACCCCTACTTCGGCGGCGAGGGCCCGGACCGCACCGGCTGCACCCGCTGTGGGCAGTGCATGACCGGGTGCCGTACCGGTGCCGCCAACCGGCTCACCAAGAACTACCTCTGGTTCGCCGAGAAGCACGGCGCCCAGGTCTTCGCGGAGCGCGAGGTGGTCGACGTGACTCCGCTCGGGGCGGCCGACGGGAGCGACGGCTACCGGATCACCACTCGCGGTTCCGGAGGCGGCCGGGGCGGCCGCCGCGAGAGCATCACCACGCGCGGGGTCGTGTTCGCCGCCGGCGCGGTCGGCACCAACGCTCTCCTCGCGGACTGCAAGCAACGCGGGGCACTGCCCGCGGTCAGCGACCGCCTGGGCCACCTCGCGCGTACGAACAGCGAGGCCGTGCTCTCCGTCCTGCTCCCCGAGGACGTCGGCACCTGGCGCGACGTCACCGCGAGCAGCCGGGTGGTCCTCGACGGCGACACCCAGATCGAGTTCCTCGCCTATGGGCCGCGAGGCGACTTCATGCGCCTGATGTTCACGGTCCTGGTCGGCGAGGGCCGTGGCGTACGTCGCCTAGCGGCCTGGCTCCGCGCCGTGATCCGCCACCCACGGCGTTGGTTCTCGACGATGCGACCGGGCTGGTCCGCACGCACCTTGATGATGCTGGTCATGCAGCCGCGAGACAACGCGATCCGGTTCACCGCGAGGAGGCGACTCCTGGGGAGGGGGTATCGGCTCGCCACCGAGCGTGACCGCGAACGGCCGGCCCCGACGTACATCGATGCAGGTCACCAGGTCGCCAACTGGCTGGCGGAACGCACCGGAGGCATCGCGCAGAGCAGCGTCTTCGAGGTGTTCGGCAACCGGCCGATGACCGCCCACGTTCTTGGCGGAGCGGTGATCGGCGCGAGCCCGGCCACCGGAGTCGTCGACGCCAAGCTGCAGGTCTTCGGCTACCGGAACTTGGTCGTCTGCGACGCCGCCGCGCTGCCGGCCAACCCCGGTGTCAACCCGGCACTGACGATCACGGCGCTGGCCGAGCACGCCATGTCGCACATCCCCGATGCCGGTTTGGGACGATGACCGCCATGGTGAGAGATTCGACGGCGACGGACAGCCCCTCCAACGGCATCCCGGAGCGGCTCATCGAGGCCGCCGTCACCATGCTCGCCGAGGAAGGTCCCTCGGCGATCAAGGCCAGGACGGTCGCCGCGAAGGCCGGCATGTCGAGCATGGTCGTATACAACTACTTCGGCGGCGTCCCGGAGCTGCTCGGTGCGGTCGTGGATCACGGCTTCGACCAGCTGGGCGAGGCGTTCGCTCAGATCGGTGCCAGCGAGGACGCGGTCGCCGACCTGTTCACGATGGCGCTGACGACACTGTCCTACGCACAGGCGAACCCGCACCTGTACGACGCCATGTTCGGCCTCTCCACCCGGGCGACCTACCGGCCCACCCCGGCCAAGGGCGAACGGCGAGCCGGCCATTCCCCCGCATTCAACGCCGCGTACGCGCACGTGGTCGAGGCGGCCACACGGCTGAGCACCACCGGAGAGCTCACCATCGACAACCCGAGAGCCGCCGCCGGGGCCATGTGGAGCTACGTCCACGGCTACATCACCCTCGACCTGGCCAACCACTTCGTCGAGTTCGCCGACCCGGTACGAGAGGTGCTGGTCCCGATGGGTGTCACGTTCTGCGTCGGCCTCGGAGCCGACCCCGCCGCCGCCCTCGCCTCGCACGAGACCGCGCTCCGTCGAGCCTGGCACCCTGGCCCCTGACCGCCGTCGCGCGGTTCTTCAGGCGCCGTTGAGCGCTTCGTCCAACGCCGTGATCTGGGCCTTGACGAAGGCTTGGGAGACGGGAGGCTTCGCCTCGAGGGAGTCGAAGTTGTGGTAGCCGCCCGGGACCACGTTGAGGGTGGTGTCGATGCCGGCCTGCTGCAGTCTCCGGGCGTAGGCGACGTCCTCGTCGTGGAACAGGTCGTTGGTGCCGACGCCGATCCAGGCCGGCGGCAGCCCGGAGAGGTCCTCGTAGCGGGCCGGCGCAGCCAGCGGGGAGACCTCACAGCCCGCGGCGGCGGCGCCGAGGTAGGACCGCCAGCCGAACCGGTTGCTGCGCGGGCTCCAGATGCGTAGACGCCGCGGGTCGATGTCAGTGCGGGACGTGGTCCTGTCGTCCAGCATCGGGTAGGACATCAACTGCAGGACCGGACGGATCTCGCCGCGTTCCCGCGCCAGCAGTGCCAGCGCGGCGGCCAGGCCGCCGCCGGCGCTCTGCCCGCCGATGGCGATGCGTGCGGGGTCGATGCCGGGCTGGCTCGCGAGCCATTCCAGCGCGGTGTAGCAGTCCTCCAGCGGCGTCGAGAACGGGTGCTCGGGCGCGAGCCGGTACTCCACTGAGACGACCACGATGCCCAGCTCGTCGGCGACTCGGCGGCAGAACGCGCTGTCCTGCCCCGCGCCGCCGAGCACCATTCCGCCGCCATGGATCCACAGCAGTGCCGGCGTCCGGGGCTGCGCCGGCGCCGAACCCGAGGCCGGCCGGAAGACGTGCACGGACACGTCGGCGTCCACTGAGACGACCTGCGCGTCCGTCCGCCGACGGCGCGAGCCGAGCTTGGTGAGGAAACGGAGCGTGGGAAGCGTACGGGCCGTGATGATGGTGCGCGGAAGGAACCGCGCGGCCCGCAGCTGCGGATGGAAGGCCTGTTCGCGGTTCACGAGCCGACCTCGGCATCCACCAGGGACAACGCATTGCGGAGGCCCTGCTCGAGGAGGTCGTCGGAGAGCTGCCGGTCGGCCAGCGCGCGGGAGAGCTGGAGCGTCCCGGCCATCAGGCCGAGGAGGCTGAGCGCCTTCACGCGGGCCAAGAGCGGATCTTCGGGTGCCATCCGGGCCGCGAGGCCGTCGATGACGACCAGCACGCCCTCGGTGTACGCCTGCCTGGTCTCCTCCGAGC
>JALZDD010000552.1 GCA_030862715.1 Actinomycetota bacterium
GAGCTGAAGTACGCGCTCACCCAGTCCGGCGTCCGGCTGCTGGTGTCGGCCACGGACTTCAAGACCAGCGACTACCGCGCGATGGTCGATGAGGTGCGCGAGGAGTGCCCGACCCTCGAGCAGGTCGTGTTCCTCGGTACCGATCAGTGGGACCGGCTGCTCGAGGCCGGGAAGACTGTCACGGCAGATGACCTCCGGCGTCGCTCGGCAACGCTGGACCCCGACGACCCGATCAACATCCAGTACACGAGCGGAACGACCGGCTTCCCGAAGGGCGCCACCCTCAGCCACCGCAACATCCTCAACAACGGCTACTTCACCACCGAGCTCATCAACTTCACCGCGGCCGACCGGCTGTGCATCCCCGTCCCCTTCTACCACTGCTTCGGCATGGTGATGGCCAACCTCGGCTGCACCACCCACGGCGCGACGATGGTGATCCCGGGCCCCGGCTTCGACCCGGCCACGACGCTGCGGACGGTCCAGGACGAGAGGTGCACGGCGCTGTACGGTGTGCCGACGATGTTCATCGCGATGCAGAACGACCCGGGCTTCGCCTCCTACGACCTCTCCACGCTGCGCACCGGGATCATGGCTGGTGCGTTGTGCCCGATCGAGGTCATGAAGCGGTGCGTCAGCGAGATGCACATGAGCGAGGTCGCGATCGCGTACGGAATGACCGAGACCTCGCCGGTCTCCTGCCAGACTCGCACCGACGACGACCTCGAGCGGCGCACCGAGACGATCGGCCGAGCGGCTCCGCACGTCGAGATCAAGATCGTCGACCCGGCCACCGGCGAGGTGGTCCCCCGCGGCACGCCGGGCGAGTTCTGCACCCGTGGCTACTCGGTGATGCTGGGCTACTGGGACGATGAGACGAAGACCGCCGACGCGATCGACGCCGACGGCTGGATGCACACCGGCGATCTGGCGGTGATGCGCGAGGACGGTTACTGCGTGGTCGTGGGAAGGATCAAGGACATGGTCATCCGTGGCGGCGAGAACATCTACCCGCGCGAGATCGAGGAGTTCCTCTTCACCCACCCCGACATCGCCGAGGCCCAGGTCGTGGGCGTTCCGGACGAGAGGTACGGCGAGGAGCTCTGCGCCTGGATCCGGATGCGCCCCGGTGCCGAGCCGCTGGACGCCGAGGCCGTCCGCGCCTTCGCCAGCGGCAAGCTCGCGCACTACAAGGCACCCCGCTACGTGCTGGTCGTCGACGAGTTCCCGATGACCGTGACCGGCAAGGTCCGCAAGATCGACATGCGCGAGCAGAGCGTCGCGCTGCTCGGCCTCTGAGGCGCCGATGAGCGAGCGACAGCGAGCGACCATCGGATCTTTCATCGGGCCGCGTCCGTACTCTGGCGCTTGCGCTACGGAGGCGGCCCGATGAGCTATTGGCACCGTAGCGGCCCGCGCACCTTCACGCCGACCGAGCGCGTCGGCGGGGCTTGGGACCTGGACACGCAGCACATCGCCACTCTGCTCGGCGTGCTCGCGCACGAGGTAGAACGGGACCGCGACGCCCGCCGTGATGACGGGCTCCAGATCACCCGGATCAGCTACGACATCCTCGGCACCGTCCCGCTCGAGCCGGTCGACCTCGAGGTCACCGTGCTCCGCGCCGGGCGCACCATCGAGCTCGTCGAGGCCCGGGCCTGCCGCGGTGGTCGGCCCGTCGTGCTCCTTCGCGCATGGCTGACCGCCGGCTACCCGACCGCGGAGCTCGCTGGCACCCACCACGCGCCGATGCCCAGGCCGGACGAGGTGCCCGCCTGGGACATGACCACGCTGTGGGACGGGGGCTTCATCGCCTCGGTCGAGGTGCGCCGCCACGACCTCGGTCCGGGACGGGCGCAGTCCTGGGTTCGTACGGCTCATCCCCTCGTCGGCGACGAGGAGGTGAGCCGCCTGGCGTAGGTCGCCGGGCTGCTCGACCTCACCAACGGCGTCGCCGTCCGGGTCGACCCGAAGGCGGTCAGCTTTCCCAACCTCGACCTGACCGCGCACCTGTTCCGGGCTCCGGCTCCCGGCTGGTTGGGGCTCGACACGACCGTCTCGTTCGGCCCGGCCGGCGCCGGCGTGACCACGTCCGTGCTCCATGACGAGCAGGGCGTCTTCGGCGTCAGTACCCAGTGCCTGACCGTCCGTCCCTGACGGCTCAGCTGGCGGCGGCCATCGTGACGGGCGCGGTCGACCTGCTCGCACGCCGGTGGGCGGTGAGCATGACCAGGGCGACGATCACGGCAAGGGCGTAGAAGCCGGTCGCGACGTCGAAGACGGTCGAGTAGCCATGGGCCTGGGCGACGGCACCCGGGGCGGGGTCGTGGTGCACCGCGCTGCCGTACACGACGGTGAGGAGGGCGAGCCCGATCGAGCCACCGATCTGATGGGCGGTGTTGACCAGGCCGGAGGCGGCACCGGCGTCACCTGGGTCGACCTCGGCCATCCCGAAGTCGGTGAGGAGGATGATCGCGATGCCCTGGCCGATGCCCAGCACGAGCAGCGGCGGCAGGATCGACGCCACCGGGGTCGTCGTGTCGATCCGGCTCAGCCACGCCATCCCGATCCCTGCCGTGACCAGGGAGGTCAGCAGCAGCACGGGCTTGCTGATCCTCGGTCCGGCCCAGCGCACGACGTACACCATGGCGAAGAACATGCCGGTCATCGGGATGTAGACGAGTCCAGTGGCGAGCGGACTGAGACCGCATACGTTCTGAAGATACTGCGACAAGAAGTAGAACGTCGAGAACATCGCGCCGACGATCAGGATCCGGCCGATGTACGCCCCGGAGCGCTGCACGCTGAAGAAGAGCCGGATCGGCACGATCGGCTGGGCCGCCCGCAGCTCGATGAGCACGAAGGCGACGAGCAGGACGACTGACGCGGTCAGCGGGAGCAGGGTTGGGCGCTGCCCCAGCCGATCTCGGCGGCCTCGACGAGGCCGTAGACGAGTGCCGACATGCCGACGGTGACGCTCAGCGCGCCCAGGATGTCGACACGGCCGGGCCGGGGCTCGGTCTCGGGCAGATAGCGCGGTGAGAGGGCGAGGATCAGGATCCCGAGGGTGACGTTGATCAGGAGGCCCCAGCGCCAGGAGAGGTACTCGGTGAAGACGCCGCCGACGATGATCCCGACGCTCGCTCCGGCACCGATCACCGCGCTGTAGATCGCGATCGCCCGGGTGCGCTCCTCGGGCTCGGGGAAGCTCGTGATCAGCAGCGCCAGGGTGGACGGGATCGCGAAGGCCGACGCCACGCCCTGCAGCGTGCACGCCGCGATGAGCAGACCGGCCGACGGCGCCAGCCCAGCCAGGAGCGAGGCGGCCGTGAACAGCGCCGTGCCGGCGATGAACACGCGGCGCCGGCCGAGCAGGTCGCCGGCTCGTGCGCCGAGCAGCAGGAGGCCGCCGAAGGCGAGGACGTAGGCGTTCTGGATCCACGACAACGAGGAGTCGGTGAAGCCGAGCTCCGCCTTGATGTGGGTGAGCGCCGTGGTCACGATCGAGGCGTCGAGGGTCATCATCAGCTGGCAGCCGAGGATCACCATCAGGACCACCGCCCGATCACGGGCACCGGCGCGCGGGGGTGTCGGAGACATTCGTGCACTTCCTAAGTAACTAACGAGTTGGTTATGCCAGTGAAGCACTGAATGCCATGAAATGCAACTAACTAGTTACTTGCTTTAGGGTGGGTGCATGGCCAGAGATTCCGAGGCGACCCGCACCCGCATCCTCGACGCCGCCGAGGCCGAGTTCGCGGCGTACGGCATCGCCGGCTCGCGCGTCGACAGGATCGCGGAGACGGCGCTGGCGAACAAGGCGCTGATCTACAAGTACTTCGGCACGAAGGACGAGCTCTTCGACGCCGTCTTCGCCCACCGGGTGCTCGCCTTCGTCGACGAGGTCCAGTTCGACGCCACCGACCTGCCCGCCTACGCCGGGCGGTCCTTCGACCTCTACGAGCGCCTCCCTACGACGCTTCGATTGACGACCTGGTATCAGCTGGAGCGCCCCGACGGGAAGCTCCCGGCGATCGTCGCCTCCAACGACGCGAAGCTGGCCAAGATCGAGGAGGCGCAACAGGCCGGGAAGCTGACGACCGCCTACTCGCCGCTCGAGCTGCTCACCGAGGTTCGCGCGCTCGCGATGAGCTGGCACCTGCACACGCCGGAACTCGCCCTCGTGCGCCGGCCGAGCCGCGCTCGGTGCCGGGAGATCGTCGTCGAGAGCGTCCGGCGCCTGGTCGCTCAGGACTGACGGGTGAAGAAGTCCTCGTAGCACTGCTCCCCCGGCGGCAGCCGCGTCACGGATCTTGTCGATATGTCTAAAGTCATTGACCTGTTGCGAGTCCACGCCGAAGGTCAACGCATGACTGAAACAGAGAACCACACCACTCTCGCCGAAGATGCCTCCCTCTACGACCGACTGGGCGGCCTTGACACCGTCAAGTTCCTGGCCCGGATCCTGGTGCAGCGAGCCATGCTCAACCCGACGATCGGTCACATCTGGAACCACAAGACCCAGGCTGAGGTCCAAGAGGAGATCAGCGGCTTCGTAGAGTTCCTTGGTGAGCACTGGGGCGGACCGCACACCTACACCGGCCCGGACATGGCCACCGCACACCGCGGCATGGGCGTCACCGAGGAGTACTGGACGGCGTTGTTCGACGAGATCGTGACCCCGGCCTATGCGGAGTTCAATCTGCCGGAGCGGGAAGCACGTGAGATCGACGAGTTCCTTCGCTCGTTCAAGTCGGTGGTCGTCGGCAGCCCGTCGTTCAAAGATGTCCTGAAGGAGCACCCCGACATGGACGTGATGGAAGGCATGGCGAGCGTCGGCGTGTACTGGCCGGCCCCAAAGGGCGCTGCAGCTGAGTGACCAGACTGGCAGCCCGCGCGATACGGCGGGCTGCCAGAAGGTTCAGGATCGGGCCTGTTCTTCAACTACCGAAATGGCCCCGACCGGACAATCGTCCGCCGCGTCCATGACGAGTTCTGCACGCTCGGCACTGTGGATCAACCCCATGGTCGGCCGTGCACGGACTCCGACGAACTCGAAGTCGTTGGGCGCAACCGACAGGCATATGCCCGACGAGATGCAGGCCCCCGATACCTCCACGCGCCACTTCGCAGCGCCGTCTGCAGATTCGACCTCAGTCATGTCACTCCTCCGGATCGTGCAGAATCTCTGCGATTCCGACTCTCAGAGAGCGGAGGAAGTACGTCAACGCCAGTAGGCAAATCGACAAGATCCGTGATGCGACAGAAACCCCGGTTCCCTCGCGACGTGGTTCACTCGAGGCATGGAGGTCGACACCCGGACCGTCCCCGCGCGGGAGCGGCTCGACTACTGGCACGAAAGCGTCTGCGACCGCTTCGTCCCGCTTCTGGCAACGCCAGCGAGCCGGGACCTACACGGGCGCATCCGCGGCACGGAGATCGCCGAGACGAAAGCCCGCCGCATCGCCGGCACCGAGCACCGCTTCGAGCGGCGCACGCAGGACATCCGCCGCAGCAGCGGGCCCGAACTGCTCAATCTGGTCTTTCTGAACCGTGGCTCAACAGTGGTCGAGCAGGACGACCGGACCGCAACTCTGACTCCCGGCGACTTCCTCTTCTACGACAGCGCGCGGCCGTTCGACTTCCGCAGCCGCGGACCCTTCGACTACACGATCCTGCTGATGCCGAAACACCTCCTCGCCCTGCCTGAGCGGGTGTACACCGCCTGCACGGTGAGACCGCAGTCCTGCCGCGATCCCCGGGGTGCGGCAGTCCACAGGCTGGTGGCATCCCTCGTCGGGCCCGATGCAGCAGAACCAGACACCGACCGTGACCCGGCCCTCCAGGAATCGGTCCTACGTGCCGTCACCACGCTGATCCCGGCGGCCGGGACAGGGCAAACAGCCGACATCGTCATCGCCCTCGCCCGCGCCCACATTCGACGGCACTTTCCCGACCCGGACCTCTCGCCAGCCACTGTCGCTGCCGCCTGCGGCATCTCGGTCAGCTACCTGCACCGCCTCTTCGCCGGTGAGCACGAGACAGTCGCAGCGCTCATCCGCGAGGAGCGGCTCCAGGCCGCACTGCAGCGCCTGACCTCACCCGCGCACCGGTTCGAGTCGGTCGCCGCGATCGGTCGCGCATGCGGGCTCGAGGATCCGGCCCATTTCAGCCGCATAGTGCGCAACCGCTTCGGCGCCTCACCTCGCGACCTCCGGCGGGGCACATCCCGACCCGCCGGCGCCTAGGCCGACCGATCACCCACGCGTCGCGTGTTTCCGCACGGTGAAATCTCCCGAAGGAGGGCGGAGGGCCGTTGACAGCAGCGCCATTGCGGCGCACGGTGGACGGTTACATGCCAGAGCCGAGTTCGTAGGGAGAGTCATGCCATCGCAAGAGCTTGTCGCGATCGACACGCAGCAGGTCTCCCCGGCCGAGCGTGCCGACTACTGGCGTGAGAACGTCTGCGACACCTTCGTCCCCCTGCTGGTGCAGCCTGCCGGCGATGACATCGGCGGCAGGATCACCGGATCCTCATTGGCGCAGACGCACGTCCGACGCATCCGGGCGGTCGGTCACGAATTCGAACGACGCCCCGCCGACATCCGCCGTAGCGACCCCGAGGTTCTCCACTTCATGGTTCTCAACCGTGGTGTGACCCAGGTCGAGCAGGATGGACGCACGGCGACGCTGCATCCGGGCGACCTGCTATTCTATGACAGCTCGCGACCGTTCCGATTCATCACCCCGATCGCCCTCGACTACACGATCGCGCTGCTCCCGAAGCGCCTTCTACCGGTATCTGACCAGCGCGTGCGGTCCGGCACCGCCCGGGCACTCAACGGCAACGAAGGGCTGTCTGCTGTCGCCCGCGACTTGGTCCGCGCCCTCGCCCGGCACGCCGTCAGCGACGCGGCAGAGAGGCAGCTCGCACTTCAGCACACGCTGGTCGGGTTCCTCGCTGCCCTCCTTCCTGCCGAGGCGACCCCGACGCCTTCTGGCGCTGTCCATCGCCAGCTTGCCCGATCGTTCATCGACCACCATCTCGGAGACCCCGACCTGTCCCCGGCCGACATCGCAGCTGCGTGCAGTATCTCGGTGAGCTACCTGCACCGACTCTTCGCTGATGACGGCTGGACGGTGGCGGGCTACCTGCGTGAGCGACGGCTTCAGGCCGCATACGAAGAGCTGGCCGGCGGTCGCAACCCGGGCGAGCCGGTCGCCGCGGTGGGCCATCGATGCGGACTCGTCGATCCCTCACACTTCAGTCGGCTCTTCAAGGCGCGCTTCGACCTGCCGCCCGGAGAGCTGCGCCGGACGTCAGCGGGGTTGCCAGGGTCGAGTGTGCAGCCATCGTCAACGGCTGGATAGCCGCGTCCTACGTGGACAGGCGGCTCCCTTCCTAGTGTCGATCACGGGGTCACGACGACCCACCCGACACCGCCAGGAGGAAGCCATGGAGTCCGCGATCGACAAGCACCTGACCTGTCCGAGGTCCCTGTCCCGCCGCGTCCCCGACGACTACGAACCGCCGTTCCCCATGTGGGTGGGCCGCGCCGACGCGAGCGTCGAGCAGGTCGTGATGGCCTACCTCGGTGTTCAGTTCCGTGAGGAGGCACAGCGTCCCGCGGCGCTCGCCGCGTTGCGTCACCTGGTCAGCGGCCTCGAGGGCGCCGACGGCGCCTCCCACCACGACCTCACCTACCACCTCGACAACCAGGGGCACCACAACCTCATGGTTGTCGGCTACTGGAAGGACCCCGTGGCGTACTGCCGCTGGCTGCTCTCCGACGAGATCGCCGGCTGGTGGAGTTCGCCGGCGCGCCTCTCCGAGAACCTCGGCTACTTCCGCGAGGTGGTCGCACCTCGGGTCGACCAGTTCGAGACGCTGTACGCCTTCCAGGACCAACTCCCCGGCGTCGGCGCGGTGATGGACCGGACCAGCGGTGAGATCAACGAGCACGGCTACTGGGGTTCGATGCGGGAGCGTTTCCCTCTTTCCCAGACCGACTGGATGCAGGGCCGCGGTTCGTTGACGGTCGTCTCCGGCGACCCCGCCGCCGGTGGCCGGGTGGTGGTGCAGGGTCACGACAACATCGCCCTCATCCGCTCGGGTCAGGACTGGATCGAGGCGGGCGCCGACGAGCATGCGCTCTATCTCGACGAGATCCTGCCGACGCTGCAGGCGGGGATGGACTTCCTACGGGACAACGGCACCGACGTCGGCTGCTACAGCAACCGGTTCGTTCAGAGCATCGACCGGAACGGCAACCTTCTGGACGAGAGCTACAACATCGGTCACTGGGCTTCGCTGGACAGACTCGAGCGCTGGGCGGAGTCACACCCCACTCACCTGCGGATCTTCACGACGTTCTTCAAGGTCGCCACCCGTCTGGACAAGCTCCGGCTCTACCACGAGGTGTCAGTCTCCGACGGCCGCCAGCAGCTCTTCGAGTACATCAACTGCCACCCGACCACGGGGATGATGCGGGACGCCGAGGTCCCGGCCCACGCCTGAGCGGGCCTCGCCGACGCCATCGCGGCGCTCGCGCATTTCGGCGACGTGACTTTTCACCTCAATGCGTCGACAACAATTGACATATCGTAGTGTCCGGGGCCACAGTCTCCGGATAGACGGGTGTTCCCAGCACCCGACGCACCACCCTTGGAGGAATCCCATGCCGATCGACCAGCCAGATGCGCAGGGCTTCGAAGCCCTCGCGACGGCCAACCGGCTCGCCATCGACCCCACAGACCTTCCGACCTATCTCGGTGCCGCGACCGGACTGCTGCAGTCCTGGAATGTCGTGGAGGAGCTCTACACCGAGGTCGCTCCCGTGATCCCTGAGCGGGCGTACGGCCGCCCCTCCGAAGAGGAGAACCCGCTCGGCGCCTGGTACGTCACCACCGAGATCACCGGCGCTCCCGACGGTCCGCTCGCCGGCCGGCGTGTGGCGATCAAGGACAACACCGCGGTCGCAGGCATCCCGATGATGAACGGATCGAGGACCGTCGAGGGCTTCGTGCCCGCGACCGACTCCACCGTGGCCGCCAGGCTCCTCGCGGCAGGGGCCACGATTGCTGGCAAGGCGGTGTGTGAGGACCTCTGCTTCTCAGGCGGCTCGCACACATCGAAGACCGGACCGGTCCGAAACCCATGGGACACGACCCGCTCCGCCGGCGGCTCCTCCAGCGGCAGCGGCGCACTGGTCGCGAGTGGAGAGGTCGACTTCGCCATCGGCGGCGACCAAGGCGGCTCGGTCCGCATCCCGTCGGCCTTCTGCGGCACGGTCGGACACAAGCCGACCTTCGGACTCGTGCCGTACACCGGCGCCTTCCCCATCGAACAGTCCATCGACCACCTCGGCCCGATCGCTCGCACCGTCGCCGACGCGGCACTCGCCCTGAACGTGCTCGCCGGTCCGGACGGGCTCGACCCTCGACAGCCTGACACGGTTGCCCCGATCGACTACGTCGCGGCCCTGCAGGAATCAGCCACAGGGCTGCGCATCGGCGTCCTCACCGAGGGCTTCGGGCTGGCCAACTCCGAACCGCAGGTGGACGCCACCGTGCGTGACGCCATCGCCACCCTCGAGGGCGCCGGCTTGGTGGCCGAGGAGGTCTCGATCCCCTGGCACCGGCACGGCGCCGCGATCTGGGACGTGATCTCCGTCGAGGGCGCCACCTTCCAGATGGTCGAAGGCAACGGCTATGGAATGAACTGGAAGGGCTACTACGACCCCGAGCTGATCGCCCACTACGGGCGCCAGTGGCGCGAGGACCCCAGCGCATTCTCGGAGACCGTCAAGCTCGTCGCGCTCGCCGGAAAGCACGCACTCGGCACGGAATACGGGCGGCACTACGCGATGGCGCGCGCCCTGGAGGTCTCGCTCCGCGAGGCCTATGACGAGGCGCTGGCGACGTACGACGTCCTCGTCCTCCCGACCGTACCGATCCGTGCCAGCGCCATCCCCGGCCCCGACGCCTCGGTGGAGGAAGTCCTCGGCCGCGCGCTGGAGATGGTCGCCAACACCTGTCCGTTCGACGTCACCGGCCACCCCGCGTGCTCGGTGCCGGCCGGGCTCGCCGACGGGCTGCCCGTCGGCCTGATGATCGTCGGCAAGCTGTTCGACGACGCCACCGTCCTGCGCGTCGCGCAGGCCCTGGAAACCGCAGTCGGGGGCTTCCCGCTGCCGACCACTGTAAGGAGCAACGCATGAACGGAGTCTTCGACCTCGGCGGCACCGATGGGATCGGTCCGATCGACCCGCCCGCGCAGGAGCCCGTCTTCCGCGCCGAGTGGGAGAAGCCGATCTTCACCATGTTCGCCGCACTCTTCCGCGCCGGTTGGTTCGGCGTAGACGCCTTCCGCCACGGCATCGAGAACATGGATCCCGCGGTCTACCTCAAGGCGCCCTACTACGAGCACTGGCTTGCCAGCTTCGAGTACCACGGCGCCCGCACCGGCAACCTCGACCTCGAAGAGCTGGACCGCCGGACCGCCCACTACCTGGCCAACCCGGACGCTCCGCTCCCCGAGCACGAGCAGAGCCAGGAACTGCTCGACTTCGCCAACGCCGTGGTGCCTGCCGGTGCCAGCGCCATCCGCCCGACCGACAAGGAACCCCGGTTCAAGGTCGGCGACACTGTCCGGATGAGCAGCGACGTCCCGTTCGGCCACACCCGCATCGCGGGCTATACCCGCGGCAAGGTCGGCACGATCATCGCCCACCACGGCTCGTTCATCTACCCCGACACCGCCGGCAACAACCTCGGCGAAGACCCCCAGCACGTCTACACCGTCAAGTTCGACGCCACCGAGCTGTGGGGTGCCCACGGCGATGCCAACGGCACGGTGTGCTTCGACGCCTGGGACCCCTACCTCACCCTCGTCGCCACTACCGAAGGAGCAGCAGCATGAGCAGCATCGTCCCCAGCCAGGAGGAGATCTCCGCGCGCGTCAAGGCCCTGGAGTCGATGCTCATCGAGCAGGGCGTCATCACCACCTCGATGGTCGACCGGATGGTCGAGATCTACGAGAACGAGGTCGGCCCGCAGCTCGGCGCCAAGGTCGTCGCCAAGGCCTGGAGCGACCCCGAGTTCAAGGCCCGCCTCCTCAAGGACGCCACCGAAGCCTGCAAGGAGCTCGGCATCAGCGGACTCCAGGGAGAGGACATGGTCGTCCTCGAGGACTCCGACGACGTCCACCACGCGATCGTGTGCACCCTGTGCTCCTGCTACCCGTGGCCGGTGCTCGGCCTGCCGCCGAACTGGTACAAGGAGCCCGCCTACCGCGCCCGGATCGTGCGCGAGCCGCGCAAGGTCCTCGCTGACGAGTTCGGGTACGTCGTCCCCGACTCCACCGAGATCCAGATCTGGGACTCGAGCTCCGAGATGCGCTACTGGGTCCTGCCCCAGCGTCCCGCCGGGACCGACGACTGGTCCGAGGAACAGCTCGCCGAGCTCGTCACCCGTGACTCCATGATCGGCGTCGGCCCCGTCAAGGTCGCGTCATGACTGCCACCATGACCGACCTCCACACACTTCCCATCGACGCACGCCGTCAGGTCGTCGAGCAACTTGTCTGCGGTCTCCCGGGCGGCCGCCCCGGCGAGCTGTCCTTCGAGCAGCCGTGGGAGATCCGGGCGTTCGCACTGGCGGTCGCGGCCCACAAGGCCGGGGAGTACGGGTGGCCCGCCTTCCAGGGAGCACTCATCGACTCGATCAAGGAATGGGAGACCCAGAACCCGGAGCTCGCGGATCCGTCCTGGTCCTACTACGAGCACTGGGTCACCGCCCTCGAGACGGTCCTCGGCGAGGCCGGGATCATCGAGTCCTCGACGGTCGAGGAGCGCACCCAAGAGGTTCTGGCCACCCCCGCCAACCGCAACCACCACGAAGCTCACCTCGAGCCGATCGCCATCGACCGTGCTCGTAGCTGAGCCATCCACCGAAGGAGAATTCCATGAGCAACTCGACGAACTCGCTCGCTCCGGCCCAGCCCGCCAGCGTCCCCCTCTGGGCCTGGGCGGTCGCCGCCATCGCCCTCTTCGCTGTGTACTTCCTGGTCCAGGAGAACGGTGCCATCCTCTCCGCTGACGCCGCCACCTGGCTCCATGAGGTCACCCACGACGGACGGCACGCACTCGGCGTGCCCTGCCACTGATGTCCGCGGCGAAGGCGGGCTGGGGCGCTCGCATGCTCACCGGCCTGGCAGCCGGCGCCGCTGCCGGTCTCTCGGCTGCAGCGGTCCTCCTGCTAGCGGTGGAACCGCGCATCGACGCAGCGATCGCCATCGAGGAGGGCAACTCGGGTGGGCACATCCACTCGCACGAGGCGACCACGGGGGCCCACGACCACGGCGAGTTGGTGACTCGGCTGCAACAGCAGATCGGCGGCGCAGTCACCGTCGTCATCGTCGCAGCGCTGCTCGGGCTCGCCTTCGCCGTGGTCTACACCCGCGTACGACACCGCCTGCCTGGGTCGACAGAGGTCGGCCGCTCGGTCGCGCTCGGCGTACTCGGCTTCACGGCATTCGCCCTCGCACCGGCGCTGATACTGCCAGCCAACCCTCCTGCGGTGGGCGACCCGGACACCGTCAACCAGCGCACGGCCGGCTATCTTCTGGTCATCCTGCTGGCAGTCCTGCTGACGATCGCGGTATTCGCACTCACCCGTTCACTGGCAGAGCGCGGCGTCAGCTCGGAGACCCGCTGGGTTGCGGGCTGCCTGCTCGGCATCGTGGGCGCCGTCGCCTTGCTCACGCTGTTCCCACGGGTGGACACCGAGATCCCACATGAGGTCCCTGCGGCGCTCATCTGGGAGTTCCGTGTCACCTCGCTCGGTCAGCTGGCGGCCATGTGGGGCGTCCTCGGACTGGCACACGGTGTGCTCGCCAGCCGGCTGGTCACGCCGCGGAGCCGGCGCCGAGCCGCCAAGCCCAGCTCCGTGGCCGTCTGAGCGGCCGACGGGCATGCACACCACAGCCGCGGCCGGTGGTGACCGCTGCACCGTCACCGTCTGCCGCGGCTGTTGCTGCGGCAGCACCAAGGTCCATCCGGACGTTGATCACGCCGGGCTTGTCGCCGACCTCGGCGACCGCCTAGGCACCCGAGCCTCGCTCCGCGTGACCGGCTGCCTGTGGGTCTGCGGCGCGGCTAACGTCGTCGTGGTCTCGCCGGGCGCCGGCGCGCGGCGCTCAGGCGCCCGGCCGGTGTGGTTCGCACGTATCTTCGGCCCCGAAGAGAACGCCGCGATCGCCTCGTGGGTTCATGCGGGAGGTCCGGGCCGCGCCCCACTCCCCAAGCTGCTCGAACAGCACCTCACCCTCCCCTTCCGACGCCGCCAGAAGCAGGTGCCGCTCACCTCGCCAGATGCGTGAGCTGCTCGGTCACGTGGAGTGTGCCGCCCTGAGAGGTGGCGAGATAGATCGGCTGATGCACACCCCGCCACGACGTGCTGACCCTCCCCCGTGGACCGTCGTACGTCACTCCCTCCCGAAGCCGTTCGCCGACCACGCCCGGATCCCAGGACCCACCGTCGGCGGCCGCCCGGGTGACCAGATGCACCGCCTCGTAGAGCCCCTCGGTCATACTCGACACGGGCGCCGCCCCCGACCCGAACCGCCGGTGGTAGGCGGCTTTGAATTCATTGTTGGCCGCAGAGTCGAGGCTCTCGAAGTACGAGAACGCCGTCCACAGTCCCTCGCTGGCAGCCGGGCCGATGAACTCGTGCGTCGACTCATCCAGGACGAGCGCGAGCGTCGCCACCTTCTGACGCAGACCAGCGGCGTGCATCTGCTGCTCGAACGCGACCTCGTCAGCGCCGACGAGTGAAGAGACAACGAGATCTGCGCCGCTGCGGCGGATGGAGGCGACGAGCGAGGCGAAGTCGGTCGTCCCCAGCTCGGCGTACGCCTCGGCTGCCACCGAGCCCCCGGCCCGCTCCACCACCTTGCGAACCGCCCGGTTGGCGCCGCGCGACCAGCAGTAGTCGTTGCCCGCCAGGTAGAAGTGCGACCCACCTGTGGCACGCATCAGCGCAGGGATGGCGGCGGCCGCCTGGTCGGCAGGGCGCTCGCCGAGGCGAAGCAACTCCGCGCCGCCGGCACCGCCCTCGTTCAGCGGTGTGTGGATGATCAAAACGCCGTACTTACGCGCCACTGGGCGCAGCGCCTGGAAGACCGCGGAGGTGACGTTGGCCAGCACCACCCGGCACCCGGCGTGGGCCAGCCGGACGAGCTCAGCCGCGCCGAGGCCCGGATGGGTGCCGTCGTCGCCCGTCACCAGCTCGAGCGGGCGGCCCAACACTCCACCGTCCGCGTTGATCTGCTCGACCGCCAACCGCGCGGTGCTCCGCGCCGCGACCGAGAAAACGCTGGCAGGGCCCGTGCCGCTGGAGATGAGACCGAGTCGCCACACATCACCGGAGGCAGGAACCGTCGCGATCACCATGCGCCGCGCCCAGCCCAGGATCTCTTCATCCAACTGCACAGCAACCCGCACCGTGGAGCAGCCAGGACCGTCGGGACGTACGCTCACGGTCACCCGACCGGTCCAGGGGAGGTCGTGGTGGAGTACGAAGCGCCGGGGACGATCGACACTGACGACACGACCTAGGATCTCTACACGCTGCCCACCGAGCGCGGCGGGCAGCGTCAGCGGGATGGCCACGGGCACGCCGAGCCGCAGACCCTGGTGCCGCGGCAACCGCCAGCCAGGCAGGCCGCCTCTCGCGATCACCTCGAAGGCCTGCTCGGGCGGACACGGGAGCTGTTCCCTGTCCGCGAGGACGATCTCGCCCATGGGCGACCCCTGTCAGCCGGTAGCGGAAGAGCGCCCTTCTGCGCTCCGCGGAGCCACCCCGGTGTCGGACCTCAACTCGTCGAGCGAGTCCCGGTAGACCTGGGCGACGAACCCCACCAGCTGCGATGCGGGCGTAGGGTCAATGCCGTAGAAGCGAAAACGTCCCTCACGACGCTCGGTCACCAGGCCAGCCATGCGGAGCACCCTTAGGTGGCTGGACACCGTTGTCCGGCCGACACCCTGGATCCGGTCCGCGATCTCGCCCACCGCGAGCTCGCCGTCCGCCAGCGCGAGCAGGATCTCCCGTCGGGTCGGGTCGGCAAGGGCGTCGAAAACGAGCCCACCTTGCGGCGCCACAGCGGACTCCTGATCCGTCGAGGGATGATGACATGTCGACGATATCCCACGGATCAGGTGCGGGGGAAGAAGTCCTCGTAGCGGTGCTCCCCAGGCGGCCGCTGGTCGACGACCTCCTGCTCGCGGGCCCGGAGCTCGACGCGCCGGATCTTCCCCGAGATCGTCTTGGGCAGGTCGAAGAACTCCAGGCGCCGAACGCGCAGGTAGGGCGGCAGGTGGTCGCGGGCGAACTCGAGGATGGCCCGGGCGGTCTCGGCGGTCGGCTCGTGGCCGGCCGTGAGGGAGA
>JALZDD010000554.1 GCA_030862715.1 Actinomycetota bacterium
GCCACTGGAACGCGCGCGATCGCGTCGGCGCTCCCCGGACGACCGTCGAGCTGTGCCGGGAGTGGAAGTCGCGGCTCGCGACCTATCTCGCCGAGGAGGAGGGGATCGATGCGTACGTCGTCATCCACTCCAGCCAGGTCTCGGTGGAGAGCGTCGGTGACGAGACGCCGGGCGAGGCGCTCAGTCGTGGTCTCGCAGAGGCATGGGCGAGCCGGCCGGACCCGGCCGTGCCCGTCATCGCGATCCGGGACAGCCCGATCTTCGAGGGCAGCACCACCCGGTTCGCGCGCGTGGTCCAGCCGTGCATCGACGACGCCGGCCTCGCCGCGGGATCGACCTGCTCTCGGGCTCGGGATCGGGTCGTACGCGACGATGGCAGTGCCGGCGCCATCCGACTGGCCCCGAACGCGCACCGCATCGATCTCACCGACTACTTCTGCGAGGCCGACACCTGCTCTCCCGTCGTCGGCAACCTGCAGGTCTACCAGGACGGCTTCCACATCTCGCCGCTCTACGCGGCCACCCTCGCGCCCTACCTCGGCGACCGGATCGCCACGATCCTGCGCTGACCTCGGCCGAGCTAGGCGGCCGCCGGCGACGGCTCGGGCTCGTCCTCGTGCGGGAAGTGGGTCTGCTTGAAACGTACGGCGAGCTTGGTCGAGGGCCCCATGGCGGCGGCAGCGGCGACGATGATGGCGCCGATGACGATCCAGCCTGCGCCGCTGTAGAAGTCGGGGTGCCAGCCCATGGCGAGGAAGGTGAACAGGGCCGGGGCCCACGCGCCGCCGAGCTGGCGGCCGATGCCCGCGACGCCTTCGTACTCGCCCCTCCGTTCGGGGTCCATGAGCTCGGCCTGGAAGGCCCACGACGCGGAGCCGATGGCCAGCTCGGCGCCGGTCACGGCGACGTGGCCGAGCCAGACCAGGAAGATGGTGAGGAACCCGCGGGTGTCGTGGGTGACCAGCGTGATCGCGCAGGCGGCGACGAAGAACGCGCTGCTCCACCACACCCGGCGCAACGCATCGCGGACGTTGTGGACGCCCTTGGACGTGTAGGCCGGGAGGATGATGCAGAGCACCGTGTTGGTCGCGAAGAGCCAGGCCAGCAGCCAGCGCGGGGAGTCGGTGAATTCGACCAGCCACAGTGGGATCACGGTGTGCAGCAGCACCTGGTTGCTCCACAGCGTGCCGGTGAAGGTGGTCACCAGGAGCCAGCCGACGTTGCGCAGCGCGCCTGGGCCGGGCAGCTTCTCGGTGACCTCGCCCTCGCCGGCCGCGCGGCGCTCGTCGTGAGGCGCCCTCGGCAGCCGGGTGATCCAGACGGAGTTGGCGATCCCGATGGCCAGCGCGAAGAACGGCACGCCCCACTTGAGGACCGTGTCGGTGTCCAGCGCGAGCGCGATGCCGGCGATCAGGGCGCCGATGGTGAAGCCGAGGTTGAGACTGGAGTACATGAACGCCTGGGTCGCGACCCGCTCCTTGTCAGGGAGCACATCGAGGACGTACGCATTCCGGCCGGCGCCGCCCGCGTTGTTGACCACCTCGAAGACGACGATGACCGCCAGATAGGCCCAGAAGCCGTGGATGAACGGCATCGTCGCGAACATCAAGGCGCTGATCAGCGCGCTGATCGCCCAGATCCGCTTCGGGCCGATGAAGTCGGCCAGCCGGCCCATCGGGTAGGCGGTCAGGAACGACGCGATCCCCGCCACCGTCAGGCCGACACCGATCTGCGCCGGGCTCAGGCCGACGAACGCGACCAGGTAGAACGCGGCCGCGGTGTTGAACGTCCCGTCCCCTGCCGCGAAGAGCAGCGACTGCGTCGCCAACCGCCGCGACAACGGTGTCGGCGGGATGAGGTTGCTGATGAAACCGGGCAGGGGCACCGGCCAATTCCACCACCACGACCGGGTGGTTGCCGACTGGTTTATTGCCGAGACGTCACCCCCGTCGGCCGAGACGTCAGGCGCGTCGGCCGAGGTGGCATCGGCGTGCCGAGTCGGCCGACGCGAGTGACGTCTCGACCTGCGTACGGGACGTCTCGGCCGACGTATGTGACGTCTCGGCTCAGCGGGGGCGGCGGGCGGCGAGGGCTTCGACGGCGTCGCGGGCGGTGGCGGCGATGGCGAGATCGACGTCGTTCTGGATCCGGGCGGTGCGGTCGGAGTCGGTGAGTACGGCGATGGCGACGCGGCCGGCGGGATGTGTGACGACGGCGATCTCGTGCCGCAGCGTGAGGAACCCGCCGGTCTTGCCGGCGAGCTGGATGTCGTCGGCGAGCAGGTCGGCGGCGATCCGATGGGTGAAGACCTGCTTGCCCATCAGCCGCCGCACCAGCTCGGTCGCCTCGGGCTTGGCGACCTCGTCCCGCCAGACGCGCTCGAGCAGGTCGACGCAGGCACGCGGCGAGCCGATCGTGGCGCGGTCGACATCGAGCGAGTCGATGACGTGCCGGCCACCCGGCCGGCGGCCCTCGACCGCGAGCTGGGTGGCGAGGGCGAAGTCGTGACCGGCGACGCGGGTGGCGTAGTCGTACATCGGCTGCATCCGATGTCGCACCCGCAGCCCCTCCACGCCCCACTCGGCGAGCTGCTCGTCGACCTCGCGCGGCGAGACCAGGTCGAAGAGCGCGTCGGCGGCGGCGTTGTCGCTGAGCCCGAGCATCATCAGCATCAGGTCGGCGACCGAGCAGGTCGCGTCGTGGGTGAAGGCCGAGATGCCGTACGGCCCGTAGCTCCGTTCCGCCGCGGTCAGCGTCACCATCTCGCCTCCGTCGATCTCGCCGCGGGCGATCCGATCCGCCACGACCAGCGCCAGCGGCACCTTCGCCACCGACGCCAGCGGCATCGGCCGGTCGACGGCGACGCCGACCTCGTGGCCGGTGCCGATGTCGCGGGCGAGGAACGCGACCCGGACCTGGAGCTCCCGGAAGCGCTCGGCGGTGGCCTCGGCGAGGTCGATCAGGCCCCGGTCGCTGCCGACTAGCGGGCTCATCCGCGTCCTTCCTCGGGTGCCCCGACGCAGGCGCCGAGCAGGGCGAGCGCCTGCTCGCGCAGAGGGCCGGCGGCCAGCGGTTCGGGAGGCGGTGGCTGCTCGACCAGCCGGTGGCCGCGGGCCACCTGGTCGACGAAGGGCGACCAGCTCAGTCCGTACGTCGCCGCCTCATGCCGCGCGCAGACCAGGCTCGCGCGGCCCGCCATCGTCTCGGCCACCGCGAGCTGGTGCGAGGCGCGGCGCAGGGTGGCCGGTCCGATGCCGGCCCGGTCCGCGAGCCGTCGCAGCCGGCCAGCGGGATCGTCGAGGTCTCGTGGGAGGGCCAGCACCTGCGTACGTTCTCCGCCTCGGCGGGGGCGCAGCGCGCTCAGCGACACCGGCCCATCGACGGTCCCGGGAGCGGTGGCCGCGCCCAGCGGGGTGAGCCAGGTGGCCGCGTCCGGGTCGCATGCCTCGACCGTCCAGGCGGCCGGCTCCGGCGTCTCGTCGCGGTCGCTCGCGAGGCGTACGTCGACGCCTTCCGCCTCCAGCAGCGCGACCAGCCGGGCGAGCGGGGCAGGGTCGCAGCCGGACGGCACCGCGACCACGAAGCTCTCCCGGTCGTGCCGGCGGATGCTCCGCAGCAGATGGTCGGCCTGGTCGAGCAGGTGCCGGGCCCGCGGCAGCAGCGCCGTGCCGGCCGGGGTGAGCGCGATCTGGCGCCGGGTGCGGTCGAGCAGCTCCACCCCGAGCTCCCGCTCGAGAGCACGGAGCCGACGGCTGAGGAGCGGCTGGTCGACGCCGAGCTCGAGTGCGGCCTCGGAGACGCTCATCTCGTCCGCGACGGCGGCGAAGCCGCGCAGGTGAAGCAGTAGGTCCACGGGTACAGGATGGCTGATCGCCCCCACCTCGTCGCATGTCGGCGATGCATACGTCCATGCCGGATCGTCCTTGGACGCGGTCGTGGCGGCGGCGTCACGATGCTCGGCATGACCACACCGATCCTCAGCCGCCGCGCCATCCTGGGCGGAGCCGCCACCGCGGTCGCCGTCGCCGCGACCGGAGTCAGCAGCTCCGTTGCGTACGCCACCGACAGCCCC
>JALZDD010000561.1 GCA_030862715.1 Actinomycetota bacterium
GCCACTGCAGCGCGTAGTCGCAGAAGAACTCCGCCGAGGAGCCGAAGCAGCCGTTGCGGCTGTCCTGCACGTTGAGCCCGAGCTCGCTCTCCTTGAGCTTCTCGGCGTCGGCCCGCGGCAGGTCGCCCACCTGGGCCAGCCGCTCGAGCACGAGGTTGCGGCGCGCCACGGTGGCGTCGGGGTAGTCGGTCGGGTCGTAGCCGGTCGGGTTCTTCACCATCCCGGCCAGCATCGAGGCCTGCCCCCAGGTCAGGTCGGCGGCGTCGACGCCGAAGTAGTGCTTCGCGGCCGCCTGCACCCCGTAGGCGGAGTCACCGAAGTAGGCCGCGTTGAGGTAGCGCTCGAGGATCCAGTCCTTGTCGTGGTTCTCCTCGAGCCAGATCGCGTAGCGGAGCTCTCGGATCTTGCGGGCCGTGGACTTCTCGGTCGCGGCGGCCCGTTCCTCGTCGCTGTCGGCCCCATAGACGAGAGTCGTCTTGACCAGCTGTTGGGTGATCGACGAACCACCCTGCACCGAGCCGGACTCGGAGGCCGAGTTGCGCAGCAGCGCCCGCAGGGTGCCCTTGAGGTCCATCGCGCCGTGCTCGTAGAAGCGGCTGTCCTCGATCGCGAGCAGCGCCTTCGGCATGTTGGGCGAGATCTCGTCGAGCGCCTTGTAGGACCGGTTCTGGTCGTAGAGGGTCGTGATCACCTTGCCGTGCACATCCAGGATGCGGGTCGTCTGCGACAGCTCGCCCATGTCGATGTCGAGGGGCAGATCGTCGATCGCCTGGGCGCCGGACTTGGCCGCGACACCGGTCAGGTGGATGAACGGGACCGCCATGCCCGAGGCGACCAGCCCCGTCACCGCGGCGACGCCGATGAATGCCGCGAACCGCATCGCGACGCGGTGAAACGGCATGGTACGAACGACTTTGCGCGCCAAGATGGGGGCTCCTACCCGGGCCTCGAGCCAGGACCGGCGAGGGTTGCTGAACGATTGGAGAACAGGTGTTCAGGATACCGGAAGGCCCCACAACGACCGCGTTCGATCCGCCACACTTCTCCGTGTGAACCCCTCGGTCTCCGGAGTCGCCGTGGCTTGGCGTCCCGCGATCGCCGAGCTCCTCCAGACGTACGCCGCCTCCGGCCGCCTCGGTTTCACCGAGGTGGTCGCGGAGAACACCGCGCCGGCGCAGGTCCCGCAGGCCGTCCGAGATCTCGGCGTCCCGGTCATCGCCCACGGCGTCACCCTGGGCCTGGCCGGCGCCGCTCGCCCCGCGGCGGACCGCCTCGCCCGGCTGGCCGAGCTCGCCGAGGTCCTCGACAGCCCGTTGGTCTCCGAGCACGTCGCATTCGTGCGGGCGAGCGACTCCCCCGACCCGCTGTACGGCGACGTCCTGGAGGCCGGCCACCTGCTGCCACCGCCGCGCACGAAAGACTCGCTCGACGTGCTGGTCGACAACATCCGGATCGCGCAGGACCAGCTGCCGGTGCCGCTCGCGGTCGAGAACATCGCCGCCACCTTCAGCTGGCCCGAGGACACCATCAGCGAGCCCGACTTCCTCACCGAGCTCGTCGAGCGCACCGGCGTACGCCTCGTCCTCGATGTCGCCAACCTCTACGCCTCCGCGGTCGCCCGTGGCTCCGACCCCGTCGCCGACCTGGCCCGCTTCCCGCTCGACGCGGTCGCCTACATGCACGTCGCCGGCGGCACCGAGCGCGAGGGTCTCTACATCGACACGCACGCCCACCCGATGCCGGCGGCGGTGCTGTCGCTGCTCGCGACCGCAGTCGAGGCGTACGCCGGACGTCGCCTCCCCGGGATCATGCTCGAACGCGACGCCGAGGTGTCGCCGCAGACCGTCGACCCCGAGTTCACGAGGCTCGCCGAGGCGATCTCTACGCCTTCGGCAGATCCGCTCCACCCGTGACCGGAGCCTGATGCTCCGGGAAGGTGGACTCGGCCGAGACCTCGTCCACCAGCGTGGTGCGGCCGAAGGCCTCGCCGAACGGGGTCAGGTGCACGGAGCGGCGCACGATCTTGGCGAACTTCACCGAGTGCAGCGCCTCCAGCACGTCGGGTTGCGCCTCGAGCACCTGGTATTCCAGCGGGTCGGGCAGCGGCTCCTTGGAGAACCACACCAACCCGAGCCGGAACAGGTTGTTGAGATAGGCCGGCACCCGGTCCGGATAACGCACGCCGCTGCGGCCCGCGATCATGTTGAGACCAGGCGCGATCATGGTGCTGCCGACAAGGCCCGCCGGCCCACCGGTGCGAATGTCCACCGAGGGCTGCGGCCCGGCTTGGAGCAGGTAGAGCAGCATCCGCGCCTCGTCGGGCGCGAGCTCGTCGAGGATCCGGGCGTACGCCGGGTGCCCCTGCTCATCGGCCCAGACGTCGCGGGACCGGTCGAGCAGCTCTGCCCCGCGTCGGCGCAGCACCGGCAGGGAGTCCTCGGACGCCTCGGCCTCCCGCGTGCGGGCGAGCACGACATCGCGGCCGGCGGCCTCGTAGTCGGCGTCGGAGAGCTCCATCACCGGGGTCGCGTTGGGCAGGATGATCCGGGCCGCGGTGCCGGCGACGATGCCCACGGCCTCGGCCGTCTCCCGCGCCAACCCCGCGCGTACGTCCTGGTCGACCATCGCCCGGGCGACCCGGATGCCGGCGCGGCTGGAGGTGCGCAGACCCCACCCGGCCGTGTGCCAGGCAGCACCCGCCGCCACCCGCGCCAGACCGGGAGCGGTGCCGGCCACGGCGGAGGCGGTCGGGATGACCTTGCCCAGGAGACTCATGT
>JALZDD010000569.1 GCA_030862715.1 Actinomycetota bacterium
TAGCCCGTGCTACACGCGAGCGTGACAGACTGGCACCCATGAGCACCCGCACCGATGATCTCGACCGCGCCGACGACCTGCGCACCGAGATCGACCGCACCGGCTACTACCCCGAGGTGGTGGCCGACTGTGTCGCCTCCGCCGTGGCGGGGGAGAAGGTGTCCTCCTTCTTCCTGCACCACGAGCCGACGTTCGATCGTGACGAGGTGCGCCGCCACCTCTCTGTGCTGGTGCTGACCCCGTCGCGGCTGATCCTGGCCCACACCGACGAGCACGCCGGCGACGACCTGCTGCCCGAGCCCTACACCTCCACTTCGACCGAGGCCGTACGCATCGACTCGGTCAACTCCGTGGTGGTGACCCGGATGATCACCAACCCGACCAAGGGGTCGAGCAAGCCGGCCGAGGTGGTCATGACCATCGGCTGGGGCGGCGTCAACCGCGTCGACCTCGAGCCGGCGGGCTGCTCCGACCCCAACTGCGACGCCGACCACGGCTACACCGGCGTGCTCACGCCCGACGACTTCTCGCTGCGCGTCTCGGCCGCCGCCGACGGTCACGACTCGGTCGACCGCCTGCTCTCCTTCGCGGAATCGCTCTCGGCTCGCACCCACAACCGGTGAGGGGCCGGTGACCGGGTTCGTCGCCCCCACCTACGGGGAGCGCTCACTGGGTGATGTCCTGCCGGCGGTCGCCGCCGCCATGGGCATCCCGTTGGGCACCTCCGAGGCTGAGTCGAACGGCCTCGGGCTCCGCTTCGGCCAATCCGGTCTCGAGCTGCCCGCCGCCGCTGCGTACGTCGTCTTCCTCGTCGACGGGATGGGGACCAACCTGCTGCGCCGCTATGCGCACGCTGCGCCGTTCCTGGCCTCGCTGAGCGAGGACCAAGAGGCAGGTACCGCCGGGGTGCCGTCGACGACGGCGACCAGCCTGACCTCGTTCGGCACCGGACTGACGCCCGGCGGGCACGGGCTGGTCGGCTACACCTCCCGGATCCCCGGCACCGAGCACCTGCTCAACGCACTGCAGTGGCGCAAGGACGTCGACCCCGTCGAGTGGCAGCCCAACCAGACCGTCTTCCAACGGCTGGGCGAAGCGGGCGTGCCGGTCACGGTGATCAACAAGCGCGTCTTCGGCGGCTCGGGGCTGACCATCGCCGCCCACCGGGGCGCGGAGTTCGTCGGCGCCGACCGGGTCGGTGAGCGGATCGCCTCGGCGGTCGCGCTCTCGCGGGTGCCGGGTTCGCTGACCTACCTCTACGACGGTGACCTGGACTGGACCGGCCACAAGTACGGCGTCGCCTCCTCGCCCTGGCTGCAGCAGCTCTCGATGATCGACGCCGAGGCCGAGCAGCTGCGTGACGCCCTGGACCCGTCCGTGCGTCTGCTGGTCCTCGCCGACCACGGCATGGTCGACTCGCCCGCCTCCTCCCGCACCGACATCGACGACTTCTCCGAGCTCCGCCACGGGGTCGCCCTGGTCGGCGGCGAGGCCCGCTTCCGGCATCTCTACTGCTCGCGCGGCGCCGTCGACGACGTGGTCGCGACCTGGTCGGAGACGCTGGGCGACAAGGCCGACGTGATGACCCGGGAGACCGCGATCCGGCGTGGCTGGTTCGGGCCGGTGACCCCGTCGGTGCTGCCGCGGCTCGGCGACGTCATCGTCGCCTCCCACGGCGAGCACGCGGTGGTCTCGACGAGCCTGTTCCAGTACGAGACGACCTTGGTGGGGTTGCACGGATCACTGACGCCTGACGAGATGCTGATCCCCCTCCTCGTATCCTGAACCACTAGTGGCGCGTCCTGGAAGTTCCTGAATGCTTGGCGTCGTCAGGGTGCGTGCATGGCAAGGCGGCGTCGCGAAGTCATACCGGGCGTCTTTCGAGCGGCGCCAACGCAGCCAGGTGCGTGCCATGGCGGCGCGAAGCGCTTAGGAACTTCTGGGACGCGCCACTAGTGTTCTCCGAGTGGCTGAGCTGACCTTCTGGACCGGGACGATGGACGCGGGGAAGTCGACCCTCGCGCTGCAGACCAACCACAATCACGCGGCTCGCGGCAGAGTGGGGCTGATCTTCAC
>JALZDD010000596.1 GCA_030862715.1 Actinomycetota bacterium
AGCGTGACCGGGTACGGCGGCGTCGGACCATTCCAGGACCGGCCTGGACAGGACCTGCTCGCCCAGGCGATCGCCGGGCTGCCCTGGCTCAACGGGTCGGCCGATGACCCGCCGGTCCCCGTCGGGCTGGCGGTGGCCGACCACCTCGCCAGCTGTCACCTCGCCCAGGGCATCACCGCCCTGCTGGTCCGACGGTTCCGGACCGGGAAGGGCGGGCTGACGGAGACGAGCCTGATGGAGTCCCTGCTGGACCTGGAGTTCGAGCTGCTGACCACGCGGCTCAACGACCCGTCGGTCGAGGTCCGCCGCAAGGGACCCCGGTCGGCCCACGCCTTCCTCTCCGCTCCCTACGGGATCTACCCGACCAGCGACGGCTATCTCGCCATCGCGATGAACCCCGTGCCCACCATCGGGCGGCTGCTCGGGCTCCCCGAACTGGAGGCGATGACCGACCCGCAGACCTGGTGGGACCGGCAGTCGGAGATCGAGGAGGCGATCGGCGACCGCCTCCGGGACGACACCCGGGACGCCTGGCTGGCCGTCCTCGACGCCGAGGACGTGTGGTGTGCCCCGGTGCTCACCCTCTCCGAGCTGGTGGAGCACAAGGGCTTCGAGGCCATCGCGATGACCCAGCAGATCCGTCGTGACGGCCTCTCCCTGACGACCACCCGTAGCCCGATCCGCATCGACGGGGAGCGGCTGACCAATCCCCGCCCGGCTCCACGCCTGGGCGAGCACGACCTCGAGGGGAATCGATGACCGTCCTGCACGGCATGACCTGGGAGCACCCGCGTGGCTACGACTGCCAGGTGGCGGCCTCTCGGGAGTACGCGCGCCGGACCGGGGTCGAGGTGCGCTGGGAGTACCGCTCGCTGCAGGCGTTCGCCGACGCGCCGCTGGCCGAGCTGGCGGAGCGCTTCGACCTCCTGGTGATCGACCACCCCCACGTTCCGCTGGCCGTCGCGGAAGGGGTGCTGGCGTCCCTGGACGGCGCGGGACACGACGCCGAGCTGGCCGCCCTGGCCGCCGATGCCGTGGGCAGCAGCCACGCGTCGTACCGCCATGACGGGCGCCAGTACGGCCTGGCCACGGACGCCGCCGCCCAGGTGGCTGCGTACCGCCCGGACCGCCTGACGGCTCCGCCCCGCACGTGGGAGGAAGTGCTCGACCTCGCCACCGAGGGCAGGGTGCTCTGGCCCTGCAAGCCCATCGACGCCTACTCGACCCTGTGCACCCTGGCGGCCAACCGAGGGACGCCGGTCAACGCCGAGCCGGGGAGCTTCCTGGCCGAGGAGGATGCGCTGAGCGTGCTCGACCTCATGCATCGGCTCTGCGAGCAGGTGCCGTCGTGGTGCCTGGACGCGAACCCGATCGAGGTCGCTGAGGCGCTCGCCGCTGACACCACCGAGCCGTGGGCCTACGCACCGCTGATGTACGGCTACAGCAACTATTCCCGGGCCGGGTTCCGGCCACATCGCCTCAAGTACGTCGACATGCCCTCCGGCGCCCGCGGAGTGGCCGGCTCGCAGCTCGGAGGTGCCGGCGTGGCGGTCTCTGCCCGGTCGAGAGATCTGGACGCCGCCCGCGCGTACGCACTGTGGGTGGCCTCGCCGGAGATCCAGTCGGGCATCTACTACGACGCCGGTGGCCAGCCCGGCTACGCGTCGTCGTGGGACGACGATCGGCTCAACGAAGACTCCTGGGACTTCTTCCGTGGTACCCGGGCGACCCTCGAGGGCGCTTGGGTGCGGCCGCGTACCGCCGGCTACCTGGAGTTCCAGGACACCGTCTCCCCATGGGTGACGGAGGCGCTGGCGGGCCGGATGACCGACGCCGATCTGGTCCGCCGGGCCGGCGAGCTCGCCGAGCGCCTGCTCGTCGCGGAAGTCGACGCGTACGGCGTCGAGGAAGGAGCGTCCCGGTGAGAGTCGAGGAGCGCTGGTTCGAGGACTACGCGGTCGGGGAGTCCCGGACCACCCTGGGCCGCACGATCACCGAGGCCGACATCGTCCTGCACGCCGGCCAGACGGGCGACTTCTTCCCGCACCACATGGATGCGGAGTGGATGGCCACCCAGCCGGCGGGACAGCGGATCG
>JALZDD010000638.1 GCA_030862715.1 Actinomycetota bacterium
ACTCGCTCTTCGAGCGACGCTTGCGGCTCGGTGAGGACATCGCGGTCGTCGGCTTCGACGACTCCCAGGTCGCCCAGACGGTGCCGCCGGGCATCACCTCCGTACGTCCTCCGCTGGAGGAGGCCGCACGCGAGCTGGTCAAGGCGCTCGAGGAGCTGCTCGCCACCCCGTCCTACGCCGCGCCCGGCGTGATGCTGAAACCCGCCCTGACCGTTCGAGGGTCTTCATAGTTCACCGCTTCCGAGCGACGATGGCGTCATGGGAACTGAGGAGATCGTCGTCATCGGTGCTGGTCTCGCCGCGGTCAGCGCCATCGAAACCCTTCGTGACGAGGGGTATGCCGGCAGCCTGACCCTGGTCGGGAAGGAACCGGAGCTGCCCTACGAGCGGCCGCAGCTCTCCAAGGACTTCCTCGCCGGCGCCAAGGAGTTCAAGCTCTCCCACGACGAGGCGTGGTACGCGGAGAAGGACGTCACGGTCCTGGCCGGCACCACCGCAACCGCGCTCGACCTGCACAACGGCACCGTCGCGCTCGACAACGGCAAGAACCTGGCCTTCGGCAGGCTGCTCCTGGCCACCGGCGCCGATCCGAAGACGCCACCGATCCCGGGCGTCGAGACGGCGATGACGCTTCGCACCGTCGAGGACGCCCGCCGTCTCAAGGAAGCGGTCCGACAGGGGACGAGGGTCGTCACGGTCGGCGGCGGCTGGATCGGCCTCGAGGTAGCCGCCTCCGTGACCGCGCTGGGCGGCAAGGCGGTCGTCCTCGAAGCCGCCGCGCAGCCTCTCCTCAACGTTCTCGGCCCGGTGCTCGCCGAGCATGTCGCCGCCCTGCACACGCGCCACGGCGTCGAGGTCCACACCGGGACGATCGTCGAGGCGATCGAGCCGGGGATCGTACGCACCAGTGAAGGCGAGATCCCCGCCGACATCGTCCTCGTCGCCGTCGGTGTGGCACCGGCCACGAAGCTGGCCGCGGACGCCGGCCTCGAGGTCGGCGACGGCATCGTGGTCGACGAGGGGCTGCGTACGTCTGATCCGAGGGTCTTCGCGGCCGGCGACGTCGCGCTCGCGAAGCACACCGTGCACGGCCCCCTACGCGTCGAGCACTGGGACAACGCGATCAAGCAGGGTCGGCTGGCGGCCCGGTCGATGCTGGGGAAGGGCGGCGCCTACGACTGGCAGCCCTACTTCTTCACCGACCAGTTCGAGTTCTCGATGGAGTACGTCGGCCGCTCCGCGCCCGAGGACGAGGTGCTGCTCCGCGGCGACACCGACGGTGACGAGTTCATCGCGTACTGGCGGCGCGGTGCCACCGTCACCGCCGGGATGAACGTCGGGATCTGGGACGTCAGCGACAAGCTCCGCGAGCTGGTCGGGACCGACGCCGACCCCGACCAGCTCACCGATCTGTCCTGAGGCTCAGCGGATCGCGCTCACCAACGCATCGGTCGCGGTGCGGACCACCCCGCCCCTGCTGGTGCCTGCGTACAGCCACGTGCCGTCCTGGCTGACCGCGAGATCGCGGATGTCCAGCGCGGTGAGGCCACCCGACACGGGCTGCCACGTCCTGCCCGCATCGGTGCTGACGAAGGCACCGGCACCAGAGGCGAGGACCCCGTCGCGGACGAGATCGGTGCTCCCTGCCACGAGCACCCGCACGGCCTTGCCCGGCCTGCCGGAGGAGTCGGCCGCGACCTCTACCGAGGCGACCGCGCCGACCGCCGCGCGCAAGTTCGGGATCACCGACCTGCGGAAGTTCCTCCCGCCGTCCGTGCTGACCCGCGCGCCGCCGTCCGTGCCCGCGATCACGACGTCCTTCTCGACGGACAGCGAGCGGATGGGACCGTCGCTCACCTTGGTGAGCGTCGTGCCGAGGTCGTCCGATCGGTACAGCCCCTCGCTCGCGGCGATCCACAGCCGCTCGGGCCGGGATGCATCGAACTCCACCGTGCGGATCGAGAGGTCGTACGGATGCGTGGTCCACGTGGCGAACCCGTCGGTCGAGACGAGGATGCCGTGCTCGGGCTCCGCCCCGTACGTCGCCGCGGCGGTGTCCGCCTGCACCGGTGACACTGCGACGTCTCCGACTTCGACGTGGGGGCCGACCCGGGTGTCGGTGCCGTCGAGCGAACGGCGGATCAGCTGCGTGCCGAGGAAGCCGTCCTGCCGGATCCACCACACCTCGCGCGCGCCGATCGGCGACTGCTCGATGTCCAGGGCCGTCAGGCCGATCCAGCCCTCGTCGCCCGTGAGGCCCCAGTCGAGTGCCGGGCCGCTGCCGAGATCGCCCTGCCGGCGCTCCTTGATCCCTTCGGCGTCGCCGGTACGCAGCACGGGCGCCTTCGCGGCATCGGCGCCGACAGCCAGGCTCCATGTGTTGCCGCCCGCCAGCGGGTACCTCGTCCAGGTGTCGCGGTCGTCGCCCCAGACGCCGGCGCTCGTGGTCACCACGAGCCCGTCCCCGCCCTGCCACACGTCGACGTCGCGTACGTCGCTCGTCCCCTCGGGCAGCGCGACCGGCGTCGCGGTCGCGCCGTGGTCGGTGCTGGCGTACACGCGGTCGAAGAAGCGCAGGTACGTCGTGTCGCCGCCCACCGACAGGCCGAGCGAATAGGCGCCCGGCACCGGCTGCGACGACTTCCAGGTGGCTCCGGCGTCGGAGGATCGCAGCACGGTCGCATCCTCGGCGTCCCGGACGGTCGCGATCACCGCGTCGCCCGCGACGGCCACATCGGAGAGCGAAGCGAGGCTGCCCTCGGGCGTGACGACCTGCGTGACGGTGCCGCGCGCCTGACCGGTCAGATCGACCCGCCACAGCCCGTCGAACGTCTGCACGTACACCCGTCCGTCAGCCACCGCCAGGTGCTCGACCGATCCTGACCAGCCGGTCGGCACGAGGTCCCAGGTCCGGCCGTGGTCGCGGCTGAACCGCAGCCCCGCGGCGGTCGCGACGGCGACCGTGGAGCGGTCGGCGCCCAACGCCTGGATCTGCTCGTCGGGGAGCGACTGCACATCCCAGCTCTTCCCACCGTCCGCGCTGTGCAGCAGGCGGCCCTGGTACGTGGCGTCGAGGACGTCACGCCCGGCCATGCCGTTCACGGCGAGCCAGAACCCGCCGGGAACGGCCGGGTCAGCCGCAGGCAGGCCGACGCCCGCCGCGACGGGCATCGAGCGGACACGCGTCCAGGTCTTGCCGCCGTCGCTCGTCCAGAACGGGCTGATGCCGTCCTGGACGACGTGGATCGCCGTGCCGGCACGATCCGGCGAGGTGACCGTGAGCCCGCCCGTGAAGATCGGGCCCACCTGCTCCCAGTCGCCGCGCCCGTCGGTCCCCAGCGCCACGAGCGACCCGGTTCCGCCGAGTCGTCGTCCCTCGGACGTGGTGCCGGTCGCGTCGATCCGGTGGACGCCTGCCTCCCGCACCTCGAGGTCGGCGGCGTACCAACCGGGCCGGCCGTCCTGGGGCGACAGCGTCACGGTCGTGCGCCGACCCGAGGGGGCCACGACGTCGGCGGACGGACGGTCCAGCGCCGCGGGCGCCTGCACGACGACGCGCGTCGCGCTGTCGACGACATCCGGTGTGGCTCGTACGACGAGCGGGCGCACCAGCAGCGCGTACGGGACGCGAACGCTCGCGGCGTCCTTGCCGGTGCCGGTGGCGACGAGCTCGCCCGAGACCTCGCCGGACCGATCGCGGTGATCGGGCGTGAGGGTGACCTTCACCTCGGCCCTGCCGCCCGGCTTCAGAGTGAGCGACCCGGCCGACAGATCGACGCGGCCGTCGCTGACCTCGGAAGCCTCGGCACGCAGCTTCAGCTTCTGCGTCGTCCTGCCCGAGTTGGTGAGCGTGACGGTGGCAGTGCGCGAGCGGACGTCGCCCGCCGTGTCCGCAAGGCCCAGCGAGAGTGCGTCGGGCGAAGCGGTGACGTCCTGCGCCACTGCTCGGTCGACCGCCAGCGCTCCGGCGCCCTGCGTGAACGGACTGGAGCCGGCGTCGGTGCTGTCGAGCGCCCGCGCCGAGCCGATCAGGCGGGCGCGGATCTTCAGGGCCGACTCGTCGGGGTGCGCCTGACGTACCAGTGCTGCGGCACCGGCGACGTGCGGTGCCGCCATCGAGGTCCCGGACAGCCGGTACGCGTTGCCCTCGATCCCCTGCCAGGCGGGGATGTCCGAGCGGATCTCGACGCCGGGGGCGACGAGCTCGGGCTTGACGGTCGTACCGGCCGGACCGCGTGAGCTGAACGACGCGATCAGGTCGGTGGCGTCCTTCCCGGTGATCGTCGCGGTGACCTTGCCGTCGAGCACGGCCCGGCGGATGTTGCCGTAGTCGCCGCCGTAGAGCGACATCATCACGAGCGTCGTTCGGCGCTGGTCCCAGCCGGCCTGGGCGACGAGATCGCCGCCGTCGCTGGCGTTGGTCTCGAAGCCGCCCATCGGGGTGTCGCCGGGCTCGTCGCCCGCCCCGGCCTCGGCGTTGGTGGGCTGATAGACGAGGGCTCCGACCGTGCCCTGCTGCTCGGCGAGCTCGGAGAGGTACATGTCGTAACCGGTGACAGCCTGCGCCGTCGGGCTCTGATAGACGACGATCGCGCCCGTCACGTCGCCGACGCGCTCGTAGTCCTCGGGAGTGCCGGAGCCCACGTCGATCACGCGCGCGGTGACGGGCTTCGGGCCGGGGTTCGCGGACAGCGGGTAACGGCGCAGCGATCCGGACGGCACCGCCGCACCGCGGAGGGTGATCGACGGCGTACGGATGCCGGTGGTCGAGGCGCCGACCGCGATCACGTCGGGCGCGCTCGCGGGCGAGCCGACGGTCTCGTCGTACGGCCCGGAGTTGCCCGCGGCGGCGACCACCACGGTGCCCGCCTCGACTGCGGCCGTCGCGGCGCGGGCGAGCGGGTCGTCGTCCTCCACCGGGCCGCCCAGGCTCATGTTGACGACGTCGGCGGGGTGCGCGCCCGTCGGGTCGACCGCGGCCTCGAAGCCGGCGAGGACGTCGGACATCATGCCCGAACCGTTGGCGTCGAGCACTCGCCACGCGGTGATCGAGGCGTCGGGTGCCACGCCGGTGGTCGTCTCGGCTCCCGTTCCGGCGACGATGCCGGCGACGTGGGTGCCGTGGTAGTGCTCGTCCATCGGGTCGTCGTCGCCGGAGACGAAGTCGTAGCCGCCGACGACCTTGTGCCCCTCGCCGAAACCGCCGCCCAGGTCGGCGATCCCGTAGTCGACGCCCGTGTCGATCACGGCCACGGTCATGCCCTCGCCGCGTAGCGCGGTGCCGTCGGCATCCTTCTCCTCCCAGACCGCAGGTGCGCCGGTGGATGGGACGGAGTCGATGGTCAGCGCACGCATCTGCACGTCGCGGGTGACGCGCATGACACCGTCCGCCGCGGCGAGCTCGTCGAGGCTCTGCTCGGGCACCTCCGCGATGACCGCGTTGATCAGGCCCGTGACGTTGCGGGTCTCCTCGACCGGGATGCCATCCGCCCGAAGACGGTCGACGGTCGCCTCTTGCTCGGTGGCGATGTCGTTCGCGGTCGCGCTGTAGGTGGCTGACAGAGCGTCCTGGATGCCGACGTCGCCGGTCGCGGATCGCGACTCGGCGATCCGGTCGGCGCCGACGCGCTCCACGGCGCCGGGGCTGTCGAGCTCGATGATGACGGCGACGGACTCGCCGGGGTCGGCCGCTGCGCTCAGGGGTACGAGGACCGATCCGACGAGCACGGCGGGCACCGCAAGCGCGACGGTGACGCCGCGACAGGAAATGGGGGACATGGGTGACCTTCCGGTGAACAATCTGAGATCCGCGCAAGACGGCTCAGCGCCCATGAAAGCGCCCGGATGTTTCGACCGCACGCGTGCCGGAGTCCGGCAGCGGCCAACTGGCCGCAGGCGGCCATCGCGCAGGTTGCGGGCCCGTCACCTCGACCCGTCGGCCGAGGTCAGACCCAACCGCGCCGCGCTGCCTGCACTCCCGCCTGGAACCGGTTCGCGGCTCCGAGACGCCGCAGGAGCAGCTGGCTGCGCCGGCGTACCGTGCGGGTCGAGACGTGCAGCTCGCGGGCGATCACCTCGTCCTTCGCCCCGGATGCGAAGAACGCGAGCAGCGCGCGCTCCTCCGCCGTCGGGCCCCGCCGCTCCGCCGGAACCGGGCCGCTCTGCACGGGCTCGTCGCGCGGCACGTCGGCGGCCTGCTCCCAGTGCGCCTCGAACACCTCGCACAGCAGCGCGACGAGCGGTTGCGAATCGGTGAGGATCGCCTCCGGCCGCAGGCCGTCGAGGCGCGTCGACACGAGCGCGGCGCGTCGGTCGGCGATCGCGAGCTTGACCGGCAGCTCGCTCGTCAGCCGCGCCTGCTCGCCTGCCTCGACGGCGCGGAGCACCTCGTCCCACGCCCCGGGCCGGTCCAGCGCCGCCGCCGCGTAGACAGCTCGCCAGCGCACACCGCGCGCGATGACCACGGGCTCGAGCGGGTTGAGCGGCGCGAGCACGTACGGCGGCCGGTCGAACGCCATGAACTCCTCGACGGCCTGATGCTCGAGCCTGTTGTACGCCGCGCCCACCGCGTCGGCACCCACCAGCACGCTGACGCTCGAGCCCGGGCGCTCTGCCGCACCGCGGTTCTCGTAGACCTCGGCCAGCAGCGGGATGGCGGCACGGAGCCGGGCAAGGCCGTCCTCCGCACGCTCCGCGACCGCGCGCAGCGCGACCCGCGGGTCGACGGCGGCGAACCGGCCGTCGCCCGCCGCCCGGTTGACCAGCCCGGCCGCACGGAGCTCGTCCAGCGTACGAGCGGCTGCGTCCGTGCTGATCCCGAGGGTGCGGGCGACCTCGGCGTCCTCGATCGCTCCGGCGGCGAGGACCGCGCCATAGACCGCCTCGGCCTCCGCGTCCAGACCGACGACGGCGAGCCCTCCGTGGGCGGCCAGGCCGGGATGCGTGCTCACCGCACCGCCCGGGTCGCGAAGCGGCCACGACGCTCGAGCACGGGCGCGCCGGGCCGCGGTGTGGGGATGAGAGGTTCGAGGTTCACGGTACAACGATGCCACGCAGGCCGAGTCGGCTCGTTCTGACGGAGATCTCGGTCAGTTCGAGCCGACTCGACGGGTTCAGAAGCACTGCGACGCGCTGTGGAAGACGCTCGACTGGATGCCGAGGTGGATGTGGTCGCTGTGGTCGGGGTAGCCCGGCCCGAGCACCTGCGGGAACGACTGGCGTGAGGCACGCGCGATGCCGCACATGGTCGTCGCGCTGCTGCCGGGGACGAGATCCATGGCCCGGCCGTAGAGATGGTTGCTGTTGGAGGCGCCGCCCACGGCGTCGTTGCACGCCTTCGAGCGGTAGGCCGAGGTCACCCGCAGCGGGTTGTCGCCGAGCCGGTGCCGGATCGCCTCGGCTCGCCACATCGCCTGCATCAGGTTCGCCTTGACCTGCGCGACGGTCACTCCGGAGATCGGCGTCGGCCAGCCGCCGTAGCAGACGTCGTCGACCTCGCTCCACGCGAAGTGGACCGGGGTGCAGTCGTCGTCCTGGAGCGCGTAGATCTTGTTGAACGTGTTCGGCCCCGCGACTCCGTCGGCGGCGAGCCCGTAGGCGGCCTGGAAGTTGCGGACCGCGGTCGTCGTCGCCGGGCCGTAGGACCCGTCGATCGAGAAGACCGTGCCGGAGGCCGCCCATCCGGCGACCCGGATCTGCAGCTGGGTGACCGCGCCACCGGAGGACCCCTGCTGCAGGGTGCCGCTCCAGGTGTAGCAGGCGTCGGCGTGAGCCGGCGCGGCCGTGACGCTGACCGCGGCGAGCGAGGCCGCGACCGTGAGAAGGAGGGTGCCGATGACCGTGCCGAGCCGAC
>JALZDD010000664.1 GCA_030862715.1 Actinomycetota bacterium
CGCGAGGCCGAGGTGCTCCGCCTGGTCGCCTCCGGCCGCAGCAACGCCCAGATCGCCGCCGACCTGGTCCTCAGCGAGAAGACCGTCGCCCGTCACCTCTCCAACATCTTCACCAAGCTCGACGTACGTTCGCGGACCGCCGCCACCGCCTTCGCCTTCGAGCACGGCGTGGTCTGACCACCTGTGCGGGTGGAACTCACCCGAAGCGTACGAGGGCGCCGCGCCCTGGCTCACCGACGCTGACGGTGCGTACGGAGAGGGAGGGAGTGGCCGCCGCAATGGACCAGGCACTGACGCGTCGGTCGACCCGGCTCAATCTCGTCGCCGCCGTCGCTTTCGTTCTCGGTGGCTCGCTGTTCGCGCTCGGGGCGGCTTTCGCCCAGCTCGGCGTGGTCGGCGTGCCCACCGTCAACGTCACCTACCTGGTCGGAGGCTGCTTCTTCACGCTCGGTGGCTACGTCTCGATCGTGCTGGCCAGCAACACCGAGCGCACGCCCTGGTGGCGGTTCCAGCCGCACTCGCGCAGCTGGCTGAGCGCGTCCGTGCTGTTCGTGGGGACGCTGTTCTTCGGCGTCAGCCTCGTGGCCGCCTTCGCCGCAGGCCTGACGCCGCGTCAGTCCGACGGCTGGATCTGGTTCCCCGACATGACCGGCTGTGTCTGCTTCCTGGTCTCCGGTCGCCTCGCGATGCTCGACGTGGGCGCGGGGCGCGTTCGGGTGCTGGCCCATCTGGTCGGCTGGTGGGTGGTCGCGGTCAACCAGCTCGGGTCGGTCCTCTTCTTCCTCGCCGGCATCGCGGCATTCATCCGCCCGGCGACCTCGAGCGAGATCAACGCCGGGATCGTCAACTGGGGGACGTTCGCCGGCGCGGTGTGCTTCGCGGTCGGCGGGATCATCCAGGCACTCGACACACCCACTACGACAAGAACGGTGGTTCAGCCATGACACGACTCAGCAACACAGAGGCCGAAGCGCTCTACGGCAACCGGTTCCTGACCGAGGCGGCCCCGTCGACCGCCTTTCCCGAGAGCGGAATGCGTCCGGTCGACGCGATGCGCCTGATCGACGAGGACCTCGTCATGGAAGGTGACCCGCAACGCAATCTCGCGACGTTCGTGACCACGTGGATGGAGCCCGAGGCGCAGCGGATCATCGCGGAGAACCTGCACCGCAACTTCATCGACCACGCGGAGTACCCGATCTCCGCGGAGATCGAGCAGCGCTGCGTACGGATGCTTGCCGACCTCTACCACGCCCCCGGCGAGACGACTGGCTGTCGCACCCAGGGCTCGTCCGAGGCGATCATGCTCGGCGCCCTGTCCCTGAAGTGGAAGTGGAAGCAGCGCCGCAAGGCCGCGAAAGCGTCGGTGGACCGGCCCAACCTCGTGTTCGGCGGCGACGTCCACGTCGTATGGGAGAAGTTCTGCCGGTACTTCGACGTCGAGCCGCGGATAGTCCCGCTCGAGGAGAAGAGGTACACCATCGGCCCCGATGACGTGGCGCCGCACCTCGACGAGAACACCATCGGCGTGGTCGCCGTCCTGGGCACGACGTTCACCGGGCACATGGACGACGTCGTCGGGATCAACCAGCTGCTGCTCGACGTCAAGAAGGAGAGGGACCTGGACATCCCGCTGCACGTCGACGCCGCCAGCGGTGGCTTCGTGTGGCCGTTCCTCTACCCCGACTCCCCCTGGGACTTCCGCCTCGAGCAGGTCCGCTCGATCAACGTCTCCGGACACAAGTACGGCCTGGTCTACCCCGGGATCGGCTGGCTGGTGTTCCGCGAGAAGTCCGACCTAGCCGAGGACCTGGTGTTCTACGAGAACTACCTCGGTAAGACCGACGCGACGTTCACCCTGAACTTCTCGACGGGTGCGTCGATGGTGCTGGCGCAGTACTACAACTTCGTCCGGCTGGGCCGCGACGGCTACACGTACGTGATGAAGCAGATGCAGCAGAACGCCCGGGCCCTGGCGAAGAACCTCCGCGCCAGCGGCCGCTTCGAGGTGATCGGCGACGGCCTCGAGCAGCTCCCGCTCGTGGCGTTCCGCCTCACCGGCGACCGCACGACCTACGACGAGTCCGACATCGCCTGGCAGCTCTCGGCCGAGCGCGGCTGGATGGTCCCGGCGTACACGCTGCCGCCCAACGCGGAGAACGTGAAGATCATGCGCGCGCTGGTCAAGGAGACGATGAGCCGCGAGCAGGTCGAGCGGCTCACCCGCGACCTGGCCGACGCCTGCGCGACCCTGGACGAGAAGGGCGGCGCTCATCCGTCCGAGCGGCAGCAGGTCAAGCGAGGGACCGGGTACTGAAACTCGGTCAGAGGTCACGGATCCGGCAAAAGATCAACGTTGTCTTTACCCAGGCAGCCGCTCATAGTTGACCCCCGGAAACGGAAGGCGGGTTACGTGGGCGAGCAGGTAAGCAGGGTCGGTCAGGTCGGCGAGGAGCAGCGGTCGGTCGACGCGATGTACGCGCTTCTTCACAACGAGGTGAGCGCGAGACGGGCAGCACAGGAGCGGGCGATCGCGGCGCCTGTCGATGGGCCGAGCGAGCGATATGCCAGGGATCTCGAGGTCACACAGCTCACCGAGAGCATCCGGCAGCTGCAGGCGGCGGAGCACTCGCTGTGCTTCGGGCGGATCGACCGCTCCGATCAGGGCGAGTCTCTGCACATCGGTCGGATCGGGTTGCGCACCGAGGACGGGAGCCCGCTGCTGATCGACTGGCGGGCCGAGGCCGCGCGGCCGTTCTACGCGGCGACGATGGCCGCACCGATGGGCGT
>JALZDD010000685.1 GCA_030862715.1 Actinomycetota bacterium
ATCAACAACGCGATCGACTGGCTCTCGCGCCCGTACGCCGCCGGCGTGCTCAAGGGCAAGATCCTCTCGGTCGTCGGCGTCGCCCCGACCCCCTACGGTGCCAAGTGGTCCCACGCCGACGCCGCGCGCTCGGCCGGCATCGGCGGCGCCATCGTCGTCGAGGACGCCATCGTCTCCCAGCCGGTCCACGAGATCGACGTCTTCACCGACGCCGAGGCCCAGGCCCGCTTCCAGGAGGCCGTCGAGAAGCTCGCGGGCTTCGAGCCCGCCGCTGTCTGAGCCCAACCTGCAGCACCACGAGGGCAGGTCTCTGCGGGGGAAGAGACCTGCCCTTCGTGATTTATCGCGTGCGCTACGAGCGATTGGGCCGTACGTTGCGGGGCATGAGTGGACCCGTGAAGCAGCTCCGACTGGTGGTCGAGGCGAAGGACTACGAGCAGGCGGTGGCCTTCTACCGCGACACCCTCGGCCTCCCCGAGCAGGCCGCCTTCTCCGGTCCTGGCGAGGCTCATGTGACCATCCTCGACGCCGGCCTGGCGACGCTCGAGCTCGCCAACTCCGCCCAGCACGCCTACATCGACGAGGTCGAGGTCGGGCAGCCGGCGGCCGGCCACGTCCGGGTGGCGTTCGAGGTCGAGGACTCCGCCGGCGTCGCGTCCCGGCTCGTCGATGGCGGTGCCACGCTCGTCGCGCCACCCACCCGCACCCCGTGGGAGTCGCTCAACGCCCGTCTCGACGGCCCGGCGGGTCTGCATCTGAGCGTCTTCCAAGAGCTCGGCGAGCCCGTTCTGGCGCCGGACTACCCGGTCACCACCGAGCGGTTGGCGCTGCGCCCGATCGACGTCGAGCGCGACCTCGACGACCTGCACGCCTACCTCTCCCTCGAGGAGGTCTGCCGCTACATCCCGCCGGTGCCGCGTGACCGCGAGGAGCTGCGAAAGGCGTACGCACCCGAGAGGCGTCTCTCCGTGCTGCGCCGAGAGGGTGAGGTGCTCTGTCTCGCCGTCGAGCACGAGGGCCGGCTGATCGGCGACGTGGTGCTCTTCTGGCACAGCAAACAGCAGCGGTCCGGCGAGATCGGCTATGCCTTCAACCCCGAGTTCAGCGGCCGCGGCTTCGCCGCCGAGACCGCGCAGGCGCTGCTGGGGCTGGCGTTCGACGGGCTCGGCCTGCACCGGATGACCGCCAGGGTCGACGAGCGCAACACCGCCTCGGCGCGCGTGATCGAGCGGCTCGGGATGCGGAAGGAGGCGGTCGAGCGCGAGGCCGAGTGGTTCAAAGGTGAGTGGACGACACTGGTGCACTACGCGATGCTCGAGGACGAGTGGCGCTCTGGCCACTAGTCTGCAGGGGTGGCCGAGCTTCATGATCTGACCGCCCTGGAACAGGGAGAGCTGCTCCATCGATGCGAGGTCTCCCCGGGAGAGCTCGCCGAGCACTACCTCGACAGGATCGCCAGGCTCGACGACGTCGGCGCCTTCGTCACCGTGGCCGAGGAGCGGATCTCGACCTGCGCTCGTGAGCTCGCGGTCAAGCCGGTCGGCGCCTCACCGCTGTGGGGCGTACCCACCGCGATCAAGGACCTCAACCTCACCCGCGGGGTGCGTACGACCTTCGGGTCGGCGGCCTTCGCCGACTTCGTACCCGACATCTCCGACAACGTCACCCTGTCCATCGAGGCGGCCGGGATGATCTCGCTCGGGAAGACCAACACCCCTGAGTTCGGCTCGCCCTGCTACACCGAGCCTGACGTGGCGCCGCCCGCCGTCACCCCCTGGGACCGTACGCGGATCGCCGGCGGCTCCTCCGGAGGTGCCGCTGCGGCGGTCGCCGCCGGGCTGGTGCCGGTGGCGCAGGGCTCCGACGGCGGCGGCTCTATCCGTATCCCGGCCTCGTGCTGCGGGCTCGTCGGCCTGAAGCCGACCCGTGGGCGGATCTCGACGTCGCCGATGTACGGCGACGCGGCGGGACTTGCCACCGCCGGTCCGATCGCTCGCTCGGTGCGGGACGCGGCGGCCTTCCTCGACGTGCTCGCGGGGCGGCGTACGGGTGATCCCTTCTGGGCTCCCGAGGAGCCGCTTCCGTTCCTGGACGCGTGCGAGCGGCCGCCGGGGCGGCTGCGCATCGCCCGGTTCATCGAGCCGCTGATCGCCCCAACCTCGGTCGACCCCGAGTGCGTCGCCGCCTGGGAGAACGCCTCGTCGCTGCTGGAGTCGCTGGGTCACGAGATCGTCGACATCCCACGGCCGCTGCCGGTCGAGGCGGTCGCGGTCTTCGAGACGGTCTGGGCCGTCGGGACCGCGATGGCGGTCGTGAATCTCGCCCCCGACCAGCGCGCTCAGATCCGGCCCCTGACCCGCTGGCTCACCGAGCGGGGAGAGGCGTTCAGCGGCCCGGAGTTCGGGCTGGCGATCGCCGAGCTGCGCCGGTACGCCGCCATGGCGTTGGAGGCGCTGGCGCCCTACGACGCCGTCCTCACTCCGACCCTGGCCACCCCGCCGCCCCTCGTCGGCGCGATCCGTGACGACGCCGACCCCGCCGCCGACTTCCAGGCGCAGAAGGAGTTCACCCCGTGGACCTCCGCCTGGAACGTCACCGGCATGCCCGCCATCTCACTGCCTCTCCACTGGACCCCGTCCGGTCTCCCGGTAGGCGTCATGCTCGCCGCCCGTCCCGCCGAGGAGTCCCTCCTGCTCTCCCTCTCCGCTCAGATCGAAGACGCCGCCCTCTGGGACCACCGCCTCCCTCCCGGCTGGTAGTCGCCGAGGCGTCACCCGCGTCGGCCGAGATGGCACCCGCATGTCAACTCGGCCGACGGCAGTGACTTCTCGGCCGACCGGGGTGACGCTTCGGCTGGGTCAGTCGCCGAGGCCGCGGGCCTTGAGGGCGTCGCCGGTCTCATGGGCGCGGGCGACGACGCGGATGACGAAGGGGGAGAGGTACGCCCTCGGGTGCCGGATCCCGCGAGCGCGAGCCGCGTCGCGGGTCTCGAGGAGGAGGGCGATGCTCGCCGGGATGCTGGTGATGGCCAGGCCGATCACGAGCGCGACGCCGTCCGGGTTGACCCCGATCGGCTTCAGCGGCGTGATGAGCCGGGTGAACAGGTCGAGCATCGCGTTGACCTCGGTCGTGGCGGCGAGGATGAGGCCGCCGAGCGCGAGGGAGAGCAGGTCGACGCCGGCCTCGACCGCCCGTGGCCATCCGTGGGCGTAGCCCTGGAGCGCGGAGAGGACGAGCGCGATGAGGAGTACGCCGCGGGCCGCCCGCCCGACCTGCCGCATCGGCAGCCGGGCGATGAGCGTGACCACCACCGCGATCGCGAAGAGCACACCGGTGGCGACCAGTCCGTGGAGCACCACGAGCAGGGTGCTGAACACCAGCAGCCCGAGCAGCTTCGCACCGGCGGGAGCGCGATGCAGAAGGCTGTCGCCGGGCAGATAGGCGCCGAGTAGGTAGCTCATCGCCGCCCCTGTTCTGAGGCACTTTCCCGCCATGGCGGGGAAATGCCGCGGCTGCGGTCGTCAGGTGCCCGCAGAATCCCGCCATGGCGGGAATTTGCCGCCGGCCGGGCCGCTGCCCGCCCGCACAACCCCGCCATGGCGGGAAAGTGCGCGGCGCCCGCGGCCCTCACACGCCCACCGACTGCGTGTAGTGCGCGACGGCCTCGGGGGCAGGTCCGTCGAAGGTGACCGCCCCATCGGCAACGACCAGCGCGCGGTCGCACCGGGCGGCGAGGTCGAGGTCGTGGGTGACCAGGACGAGCTGCTGGGAGAGCCCGAAGAGCGCCTCGGCGACTAGCCGGGTGTTGGCGAGGTCGAGCAAGGTGGTGGGCTCGTCGGCGACGACGATCGACGGCTCAGCGGCGAGCACCCCGGCCAGGGCGAGCAGCTGCCGCTGCCCGCCAGACAGCGTGTGGACCGACTGCGTGGCCAGCCCCTCCAGCCCGAACCGCGCCAGCACCTCGAAGGCCCGAGTGCGCCGCGCCGACGGCGAGCGCACCAGTCGCCGCAGCGACAGCTCGACGTCCTCGATGCAGGTCGGCATGACCAGCTGCGCGGCCGGGTCGGTGAAGCAGAAGCCGACGCGGCGGCGTACCTCCTTGCCCTTGCGGGCGACGTCGAGGCCGTCGACCAGGACGCGGCCCGAGGTCGGGGACACCAGGCCGTTCAGCAGCCGGGCGAGCGTCGACTTGCCGGAGCCGTTGCCGCCGATGATCGCGATCCGGCGCTCGATGAGCGTCAGCGAGGTGGGGGAGAGCAGCACCCGGCCGCCCTCGTCCTCGGGGAGAGCGACCGCGGCGGCATCGAGCTCGATCATCGGCGCAGCAGGTTCGGGAAGGCTCGGTGCACCTCGGCCGCGACGATCGCTACGAGCCCGGTCTTGACCAGGTCGCCGAACCAGAATGGCAGGTCCCACTTCCAGACGGTGCTCAGCGGCTCGCCGGAGTAGATCATCATCCCCGCGATGCCGAGGGGGTGGACGATCAGGATCGAGCCGGCGATCGAGCACAGGAACACCACGACGGCGCGGGTGCGGGCGGGCCCGGCGA
>JALZDD010000689.1 GCA_030862715.1 Actinomycetota bacterium
CGGTCGCGGGACAGACGTCGGAGAGGTCCTTCGCGCTGCCCTTCTCCGCCTTCGTCACCTCGCCTGCGGTGGCGGTGTTGGCGGAGCCGGAGTCGCTTCCGCAGCCGGTCAGGGCCAGCGGGACGACGGTGGAGAGAGCGACCAGGGCGGCGGCTCGGTGGGTTCTGGGTCGATTCAGGGCGCGGTTCATGGCTCGGTTCATGCTGTGTCCGTTTCTTGAGGGTGGAGGAGGGTCAGCGCTCGCCGTACCACTTGCCGATCACGGCACGGTCGAGAGCGGCGAAGGCCGAGAAGACGACGACACCGAAGAGGGCGGTCAGGATGATCGCCAGGAAGAGCGGCTCCATGCTGAGCCGGAGCGTGTAGACGCGGAGCAGGCCGCCGATGCCGGGGCTGCCCTGCTGGAAGTAGAAGTCGCCGACGATCACGCCGATGACCGACAGCCCGGCGGCGTTGCGCAGACCGGTGAAGATCGCCGGCATCGCGGCGGGCAGCTGGAGCTTGAGCAGCCGCTGCAGCCGCGTCGCCCGGTTGAGGGTGAAGAGGTCGTGGGCCGGCGCCGTCGCCGACTGCAGACCGAAGAGGGTGTTGGCGATCATCGGGAAGACGGCGATGATGACGCAGACCACGATCCTGGCCGCGATGCCGTAGCCCATCCAGATCCCGATCAGCGGGGTCAGCGCCAGGATCGGGACCGTCTGCAGGATGACCGCGTAGGGATAGAGCACCTTCTCCAGCAGCCGGGTCTGCGCCATCACCATCGCCCAGGCCATCCCGATGACCACCGAGATCACCAGACCGGCCAGCGCTACCATCACCGACTGCCACAGCGCGGCGAGCATCGGCTGTATGATCTCCGGCCGACCGAGCGTCTCCGCGAAGACCTGGTGCGGCGGTGGCAGCAGGAACCGCTTGTCCTCGCCGAGGACGAGGTACGTCACGGCGTACCACACGGCCGCCAGGCCGGCGAGCGCCGCGACCATCGGCACGACCTTGGCGAGGACTCGGCCGAGCACAGGGGACGTACGCCTTGTCGGCTTCTCGGGCGCGCCCTCGGTCGCGGGCTCGACGTCCGGCTCGACAATCAGCTCGGTACTCAGCTCAGTGCTCATGCCGCCGCCTCCGTAGCGAAGAGCGGAGAATACGGAACCGGCGGCCTGAGGCCTATGGTCGCTCGCTTGCGCTCGCTCATGCGTGCTCCTCCAGTGCCTCGGAGACCTGCCCGACCAGGTGGGCGAAGTCGGACTCGAAGCGCAGCTCGGGTGGCCGTGGGAACTCCCAGGGCACCGGGATCTCCGCGACGATCCGGCCCGGCCGGCCGCTCATCACGACGACGCGCGTCGAGAGGTAGACGGCCTCGGCCACGGAGTGGGTGATGAAGAGGCCGGCGAAGCCCAGCAGCTTGAAGAGCCGCTGCAGCTCGGTCTGCATCGCCAGCCGGGTGATCTCGTCGAGTGCGCCGAACGGCTCGTCGAAGAGCGCGAGGTCGGGCTCGGCGACCAGGGCCCGGGCGATCGAGACCCTCATCCGCATGCCTCCGGAGAGCTGACGCGGATGCTGCTTCTCGAAGCCGGTGAGGCCGACCAGGTCGAGGGCCTCCTGGGCCGCGTGGCGGCGCTGCTCCCTGGGCATCCCGCTCAGCTCGCCGATCAGCTCGACGTTCCTCCGGGCGCTGCGCCACTCCAGCAGGGTGGGGTCCTGGAAGACGTAGCTGGTGGTGTCCGCGTCGACGTCGACCCGACCGACGGTGGCGTCCTCGAGCCCGGAGGCCAGCCGGAGCAGGGTGGACTTGCCGCAGCCGGACGGGCCGACGACGGAGACGAACTCCCCGGCGTCGACGCTGAGGTCGACCCCGGTCAGCGCGGTCGTACCGGTCGGGAATCGCTTCGTCACCCCGGAGAGGGCGAGCGTGGCGGTGGTGGTCGTCGTGTTCATGTCACCTCGGCATGGGATCGAGATCGAGAACGGTGCTGACGCGGGTGTCGGCGAGGACGCGGCCGCCATGGACGACGACGCGGGCGGTCTGGGCCCCGGCGACGACCTCGTCGAGAGGTACGTCGGGGACGAGCATGAAGTCGGCCCGGCTGCCCGGCCCGGTGCCCGCGTCCGGGAGCCCGAGCACGGTGCGGGCGGTCGTCGTGACAGCGGCGAGGGCCTCCGCCGGCCGGAGATGACCGGCGGCGACCAGGAGCGAGGTGGTCTCGAACGGGTCGGCCCGGCCGACCGGGTTGAACGGGTCGCGCAGGTTGTCGGCGCCGGCCGCGACCGGCACCCCCGCCTCGAGCAGCGCCCGGACGGCGGTGAGACCACGCGGCACCGCTCCGTCGGCGTCGCGGCCCTGCAGGTAGAGGTTGGTGATCGGGAGCGTCACGATGCCGATGCCCGCCTTCGCCACCAGGTCCACGACGGGACCTCGGCGGTCGTGGCCGAGCATGCCGAGGCGTACGCAATGGGAGGCGGTCACGCGCTGCCGCATTCCCCGGGCGATGACCTGCTCGGCGAGGTCGGCCAGGTCGAGGTGGCCGGTGGTGGTCTGCTCGTCGGTGTGGACGTCGACAGGGAGGCCGGACCGCTCGGCGTGGTCCAGGATGCGGCTGGTCTCCTTGGCGGGCTCGTCGGCCAGGTGCGGACAGCCGCCGAGGACGTCGATCCCGCGCCCGATCGCGTCCTCGATCACCGCGTCCGGGACGTCCTGGCCGGCGAGCAGGCAGACCTGGAGCGTGACCGTCCCGCTGAGCTCCTCGCGCAGGCCGAGCAGGGCATCGACCCCGCGCAACGGGTCTCCTGCGAGGAGCGCGTCGGCATGCGTACGGATCGTGGTGATGCCGTTCGCCACATAGCGCCGGACCGCCCGCCGGGCGCGGTCGGCGAAGTCGTCGGACGTGAGCGTGGGAACGAGCGAGCGCCACTGCTCGATCGCGGTGACCAGGTCGTTCCCGGCCTGTGGGCCCGGCTCGATCTGCTCCGCGCTCAGCGCCTTGTCGAGATGCGCGTGCGGCTCGCCGGCGGCGGGAATCAGCCGCCAGCCGCTCGCGTCGGTCCCGGCGTCGGTCGACGTCGTGCCTTCGGCCGCCCGGACGGCGGTGATCTCACCGCCTGCGAGATGGAGATCGGCGAGAGCGCCGTCGAGGAGGCGTACGCCGCGCAGCGCGGTCAGCTCCACGCCGGCCAGCTGCGCCGGGCCGTCCACCGGTCCGACCCGTCCCGCACTTCGTGCCACGGCCATCGACTACCCCTCCCGGCTCAAATGTTGATGAGATGAACATTTTCGAGCGTAAGGAGCGGTTATTTCGGTGGCGTAACCGTTTCGGTCCTCCTCGATGAAACCAGCTATGGCGGTCGTCCGGTCAAGCGCGGGCGACGGACGATCAACGCGGGCGCTCGGATCGCGGCGACGATCGAAGGGTGACAACGACTTCGCCTGAAACGACCCCGTCCCCGACCACCTCCCAAGGCCGAGCGGCGCCGGTGGTCGCGCTCGCCGCCGGGATCGCGATCCTGGTCTCGAGCGAGTTCCTGCCCGCGGGCGTACTGCCCACGATGGCGCGCGACCTCGGGATCAGCGAGGGGACGGCCGGGCTCGCGGTGGCGGCGACGGCGATCGCCGGTGCCGCGACCGCACCGACCATCGCCATGATCCTTCCCCGGATGGACCGGCGTACGTTGCTGGTCGGCCTGCTGGTCGCTGCTGCCGTCGCCAACCTGGCGGTCGCGATCTCCCCCGGCTTCGTCGTCCTGCTCCTCGGCAGGCTCGTGCTCGGTGCGGCGATCGCCGGCTACTGGTCCTTCGCCTTCGCCGTCGGGACGTACGCCTCGCCGGGCCGTGACCACGTCATCTCGACCTCGATCGCGCTGGGCGTCACGGTCGCCACGATCCTCGGCCTGCCGCTGGGCTCGCTGCTCGCCGACGGCCCCGGCTGGCGCTGGGGGTTCGCGGCCGCGGCGATGCTGAGCCTGATCTCCGCCGCCGCACTGGCCCGGGCCCTGCCGCCGGTGCCGGCCCACCCCGGGGCCGGACTGAGGATGATGCGTCAGGCCCTCCGCAACCCGCGGCTGGTCGCCGGCGTGGTCTTGGTCGTCGTGGTGGTGCTCGGCAACTTCGTGGCGTACCCGTTCATCCGGATCGCGATCTCGGCCACCTCGCCCGGCGACGAGATGTGGATGCTGGCGCTGTGGGGTCTCGGCGGACTCTTCGGCAACCTCGCCGCCGGCCGGTTCGCCCATCGGCTGCGGGCCGTCGTCACGGCCGCGCCGCTCCTCCTCGCCGGTGGGCTGGTGCTGACCTTCCTCGCCGAGAGCACCCCGGTCATGGCGCTGGCGATGGTCGTGTGGGGCTTCGGATTCAACCTGGTGCCGGTCGGCACGCAGCTGTGGGTCACCCGCGTCGAGCCGGAGCGCACCGAGTCGGCGCTGGCGCTCCAGGTCACCGCGTTCCAGATCGCGATCACCCTCGGGGCGGCGCTAGGAGGCGCGGTCCTCGATGAGTACGGCGTCGGGCGGGTGCTCCTCATCGGAGCGGTCGGTGCGGCGATCGCCGCGGCGGGCTTCGGCGCGGTCCGCGTCCCGCGGGGTTGAGGCGTCCCGCCACGCCTGCGGCCCGGTCCCGTGGACGGCGGTGAAGGCCCGGCTGAACGCCGCGCCCGACCCGTAGCCCACGGCGTACGCCACCTGCTCGACCGGACGGTCACCGCCGGCCAGCAGGTGGCGGGCCGCGCGCATCCGCACGTCCCGCAGCGCTTCGCTCGGGCTCTGCCCCAGACCGCGCCGGAACCGCTCCCCCAGCGCCGACCTTGACAGGTGCACGGACTCGGCCATCGCCTCGACCGACCAGGCCCGTGCCGGATCCGCGATCAGCGCGGAGAGCACCTGCGCCACCGTCGGATCGAGGACGGGCGCGGGACCCTCGATCCCGCGCCCGGTGTCCTCGAGCCACGAGGCCGTCATCGCCGCGCCGAGCAGCGACGCGTAGCCCGACGCGAACAGCGCCGACGGCCGGCACGGCCCCGCCAGCGGGCAGCGCCGCACCAGCTCCGCCACCCCGCCGTGCCTGCCGACGAAGTCCCGCACGACCAGCGGGTTCGCGAGCGGGTACGCCACCGCGACCGCCCGCAGATCGGCCCGGGTCACCGTGGCCCCGTCGTGGGTCGCCAGCCGGTGCCTGACCTGGCCGCCGACCAGAGCCGCATCCCCCGCACGGAGCAGGTGCGACTGCCCGGCGGCGGTCAGCACGACCGTGCCGTCGTCGACGAGCAACCAGGTGGCGGAGCGTACGTCCTCACCGGCGGAGCCGGCAGCCAGCTCCTCCTGGTAGGCGAGCGTCATCTCCCACGACGGACGGTCCTCGTTCACA
>JALZDD010001026.1 GCA_030862715.1 Actinomycetota bacterium
GGCGCGGCCCGCTGCAGCTCCTCGATCGAGAGCCCGACGCCCGCCATCATGTCCGGCAGCGCCAGCACGACGACGTAGGTGTCAGCGGCGGCGAACGCCACCGCGACGGCCGCCAGCCACAGGACTACCTTCACGGCTTGGCGATCTCCTTCTCGACGCCGTACTCGGTCACGTCGATCGTGTAGGAGTACGCCGCCTCGCCCTCACCGCTGAAGTGGCCCTTGATGGTGGCCTCGGTGAGCTCGTCGGAGTCGTTGATGATGTAGGTGACGTCGAAGTCGCCGGTCGCGCCGGCGAGGATCTTCTGGACCGCGGTGTCCGGGAGCGTGCCGGTGTAGGTCGAGAGGATCTCGTCGTTGTCTGCGCCGCCGCGTACGGACTTGCCGATCTTCACGTCCTGGGTCGCGGCGAGCAGCGAGGAGATGCCGGTCTCCGGCGCGATCAGGGCGGCCGGGTCGGGCACGCCGTAATCGGCGGGGTCGAGCTCCTGGAAGGCGGTCGTGAACGGCAGCTTCGCGTAGACGACGCCGTCGACCGAGACCACCTCGACCTGCGCCTCCGCGCCCATGACCGGCACGGTCAGCTTGCCCTGGAACGCGGGCTGGCGGGTCAGCGTCCCGGTCGCCGCCTTCAGCGTCGTGATGCCCTCGGGCAGGTCGTCGGAGGCGATCGAGAAGTTGATCCCGCTTGTCTCGTCGAGGTGCTTCTGAGCCGCTGCGAGCACCTGCTTCGGCGTACGTCCCTTGGTCGGGTCCTCGTCGCCGCAGGAGGTCATCACGAGAAGCGCGGCCAGAAGGGCGACGAGAGCGAAGGCGAGGCGTGGCAGGCTCATGGGCATGCGGGTCAGAATGCCACGCCCCGCAACTCCCATGGCGTCCAGGTGGCCTCCGGTGGTCAGCTGGCCGGTCTTCGATCCGCGCCCTGGCAGGTGGCAGGCGCGGCGCCGTCCGGACGCGGAGTCTCCACGCACCGCCGGATGGTCGTGACGACGCTGCCGGCGGTGAAGAGCTCGTCCTCGGTGGATGCGCCCACCCGAACGTCGTGGATCCGGTCGACAAGCGCGGCCAGGGCATCTTGTGTGTCCGCCTTGACCCCTGGGTCCACGGTGCGTCCGTCGCCCGATTGCACCAGGTCCGCGAGAGCGATCAGTGCCACCGCCGTGTGAGGCCTCAGCTCCGGGCCCAGCCCGACGTGATCGTTTTCCGCCCGCTCCTCCTCTTCCAGGAGCTGGGTGAGCTCCTCGACCAGGAAGCACACCCGCTCGAGGGTTGCTGCCTCCTCGAGCTGTCTCTCCAGGCGGTCTCGGTGGTGCCTTCGACGCCTGTTGGCGCGGGAGGCATCGAGGACGAGCTGTCTGGCGGCGCGCATACGCTGCACCGCCGGCTCCAGCTCCGCCCGGCAATCACTCCATTGGGTCTGCGTCGGCGGCCCGACGCCTTGCAGAGCGTGTGCCAGCAGCCGGAGCTGGAAGACCACCTCGGCCCGGACGTCATGTATCGCCCGCTCTGAGGGCGCGAGAGGCAGCTGCGGGAAGAGCACCGTCATCACGACTCCGATAGCGGTCCCGATCAGGGTGAGTCCGCCGAAGGCACTGACGAACGCCACGGGATCGTCGGTGCCGATGATCAGTACGAACAAGGCTGCCGTCGGGACCCAGTGGCCCTTGTCGTCGAGCCAACCCGAGCTACCCGCGATCGTTCCCACCGCGATCACCAGAGCCACGGTCGCGGGGCTGGGTGTGAGGACGGCCCCGATGGCCAGCGCGATCGCCGATCCCAGCCAGATGCTGACGATGCTCTGGACGGACTTGCGCACCGAGCCCATCACGGTCGTGGACATCGCGACCACGGCGCCCAAGGGCGCGTAGTACGGGAACTCACCCGCCGGCCCGGGGAAGATCGCCCCGACCCAGAAGGCGATGGCTCCGGCAGCCGCCGTCGTCAGGGCCGGCCCCCATGGAAGGCGGTGGGCTCGCGCCCACGAACGAGAAATCACCTGACGATGCGGCGCTCGGGGCGGACGGTTCGGCCGGTGACCGTGACGATGACAGATGTGACGGCAGTTGCCATGACCCGCTCCCTCTGCAGTGGATGAGGATGCCCCGGCGGACCCGAATGTCTCGCCGAGGCGTCGTCCTCGTGGGCGACGGACTCGGTACCCCGGGGGATGCCGGTTCATGACCTCCTCCCGCACTGCACTACCCGGTGGGACGGGGCTGGTCCCGTCTTCGACCACGGGCGGGCCTGGAACGGCCGCTCCGCGGAGGCGGTCGTAACCTCCCTGGGCGACGGAGTCGCCGGGATCGAGACGGTCGACGTGGTCTGCGGTCGCGGGGTGCTGCTCGATGTCGGCCGCGGGGTCGGGACCGACGGAGAGCTCCCCTACGGCTTCGCCATCACCGAGGAGCACTTGGAGCACACGGTCGCCGCCCAGGGTGCCAGCGCGGCCGTAGGCCGTGGTGACATCGTCGTCGTACGGACCGGACAGCTGTCCCGCGCGCCCGGCTCCGCTCCGGGTCACCGGCGCCGTCGGCGCCCCAGTGAACCCCATCGCGCTGCGCTGAGGGGGCCGACGCTCACCGAGTTACCTCGGTGAGCATCCAACCCCTACCCGGCAGCAACCGGGAACATGTGGGCGACCGGCCCGGAGACGGCGTCGATGGGCTGCTCGAGGGGGATCCCGGAGCCGTCACGGCGCGGGTCGATCTCGGGGAGCTCGATGGGCGCCCCGGAGGCCGCAGTGGCCATCGCGGGAGCGGCACCGACCCAGGCGAAGACGATCGAGTCCTCGCCCTTGAGGTAGCGGTGAGCGCGTACGCCGCCGGTGGCTCGGCCCTTGGCCGGGTACTCGCTGAACGGCGTGGTCTTCACCGATCCGGTCTCGGTCCCGGGCAGGGCGCTCGACGAGCCGGCCACGGTCACGACCGCGGCACCTTCGGGCGCGTCGGGGGAGACGACGCCGAAGAAGACGACCTTGGACCCGTGGGCCATCCGGACGCCGGCCATCCCGCCGGCGCTGCGGCCCTGGGGACGGACGACATCTGCCGGGAAGTGGAGGAGCTGGGCGTCGGAGGTGACGAAGACCAGCGACTCGGTGCCGGTGCGGAGCTGGGCGGCGCCGACCACCTCGTCGCCGTCGGCGAGCTTGATGACCTCCCACTCGTCCTTGTTGAGCAGCACCTCCGGGTTGACCCGCTTCACCACGCCAAGGCGGGTTCCGAGCGCGATGCCGGGACCGTCGGTGGCCAGCGTCGTGAGCGCGAGAGCGCGCTCGTCGGACTCCAGCGAGAGCAGCGCGGACAGCGGAAGACCGCCGGAGAGGTTGGGGTCGCCGTGGGTCGGCGGCATCGCCGGCAGGTCGAGCACCCCGAGACGTACGAGACGACCGCGGGAGGTGAGCACGCCGATCTGGCCGCGGACGGTCGCCGGGACCACCGAGACGATCACGTCGTGATTGGCGCGACCCGAGCCGGTCGAGAAGGGCTCTGCGTCGGAGGAGCGTGCCAGGAGACCGGTCGAGGAGAGCAGCGCGAAGCACGGGTCGTCGGCGACCTCGAGGCTCAGCGCCTCCAGCGCCGGGGTGCCGGCGGAGGCGAGCAGCACGGTGCGCCGCGGGGTGCCGAACGTCTTGGCCACCTCGGCCAGCTCGTCGGAGACGACCTTCCGCAGCAGGGCGTCGTCGGCCAGGATCGCGTCGAGCTCCTCGATGGTGCGCTCGAGCTCCGACTTCTCCTTCTCGAGCTCGATCCGGGAGAACTTGGTGAGCCGGCGCAGCGGCATGTCGAGGATGTAGTCGGCCTGCGTGACGGTCAGGTCGAACACCGAGATCAGCCGTTCCTTCGCGGCGGCGGCGTTGTCGGAGGACCTGATCAGCTGGATCACTTCGTCTATGTCGAGGATCGCGATCAGCAGGCCGTCGACGAGGTGGAGCCGGTCAGCCGCCCGCCCGCGACGGAATACCGAGCGGCGGCGTACGACGTCGTAGCGGTGTCCCAGGAAGACCTCGAGCAGCTCCTTGAGGCCGAGCGTGCGTGGCTGCCCGTCGACGAGC
>JALZDD010000720.1 GCA_030862715.1 Actinomycetota bacterium
GCATCGCGGTCCGGGGCCTGCTCCGGCGTTCGGGCCTGTCGGCCTGAGGCTCAGGCCTCCTCGAGGACCTCTGCCAGCTCGGCGGTGACTGAGATCTCCGTGGCGTTCTCGTCGACGGTGAAGAAGAGGTCGCCGACGATGTTGCCGACCCGCTTGAGGTCGGGCGCAGCGGCCTCGGCGTCCTTGACCAGCTTGGCCGGGCCGGTGACCTCGGCCTTGGCCAGCGGGTGGCGCATCTTGACCTTCGCGGTCGACTTCGCGCCGCGGATCCCGGTCAGGGTCACCGCGACGGCGTCGAGCGCAGCCGGGTCGGCGGCGGCAGCGGTGCCGAGCTCGAGCTCACGCGGCCACGAGGAGGTGTGGATGGAACCGGTCTGCCACCAGGACCAGACCTCCTCGGTGACGTACGGCAGGAAGGGTGCCAGCAGGCGCAGCTGGACGTGGAGGGCCGTGGCCAGCGTCGCGCGCGCGGACTCGGTGGCGAGGCCGCCGTCCTCGTCGTAGGCGCGCTCCTTGACCAGCTCGAGGTAGTCGTCGCAGAACTCCCAGAAGAACTTCTCCGAGGTCTCCAGCGCCGTGGAGTAGTCGTAGGCTGTGAAGGCGTCGGTCGCCTTGGTGATCGTCTCCTTGAGGCGGGCCATCAGCGCGCAGTCGACCGGCTGGGTGATCGCGACCGGGTTCAGCGTGGTTGCGCCGACGTTGCCGAGGACGAACTTGGAGGCGTTGAGGATCTTCATCGCCAGGCGGCGACCGACCTTCATCTGGGTCTCGTCGAACGGCGAGTCCATGCCCGGGCGGGTCAGCGCGGCACGCCAGCGAACCGCGTCGGCGCCGAACTTCTCGAGGATGTCGGTCGGGACGACGACGTTGCCCTTCGACTTCGACATCTTCTTGCGGTCGGGGTCGAGGATCCAGCCGGCGATCATCGCGTGGCTCCACGGGACGGTGCCGTCCTCGAGGTGGGCGCGGACGATGCGGCCGAAGAGCCAGGTGCGGATGATCTCGTGGCTCTGGGTGCACAGGTCCATCGGGTAGACACGGCTGAACAGGTCGGGGTCGGTCTCCCAGCCGCCGGCGATCTGCGGGGTCAGCGACGAGGTCGCCCAGGTGTCCATGACGTCCGGGTCGCCCAGGAAGCCGCCGGGCTTGCCGCGCTGCGCCTCCTCGTAGCCGGCCGGGACGTCCGTGGACGGGTCGATCGGGAGCTGGTCCTCGCTGGGCAGCAGCGGCTTGTCGTAGTCGGGATTGCCCTCCGCGTCGAGTGCGTACCAGACCGGGAACGGGATGCCGAAGAAGCGCTGGCGGGAGATCAGCCAGTCGCCGTTGAGGCCGCCGACCCAGTTGTCGTAGCGGTGGCGCATGTGCTCGGGCAGCCAGGTCAGGTCGCCGCCGCGGGCCAGGAGTTGCTGACGCAGCTCGGGGTTGCGGCCACCGTTGGTGATGTACCACTGCCGGCTGGCGACGATCTCGAGCGGCTTGTCGCCACGCTCGTAGAAGTTGGCCATCCGCTGGGTCTTCTTCGGCTCGCCGTCGAGGTCACCGGAGTCGCGGATCATCGCGACGACGGCCTCGCGGGCCGAGTGGACGGTCTTGCCCTTCAGGCCCTCGTACGCCGCGACCCCCGCCTCGGTGGTGATCCACTCCGGGGTCTCGCGGGAGAAGCGGCCGTCGCGGCCGATCAGGGCGCGGGCGGGAAGGTTGAGCTCGCGCCACCACTGGACGTCGGTGAGGTCGCCCCAGGTGCAGGACATCGCGATACCGGCGCCCTTGTCCATCTCTGCGGCCTCGTGAGGCAGGACGGGGATCTCGACCCCGAAGATCGGGCTCGTGACGGTGCTGCCGAACAGGTCCTTGTAGCGGTCGTCGTCGGGGTGCGCGATCAGCGCGACGACGCTCGGGATGAGCTCGGGGCGGGTGGTCTCGATGTGGACCGGGGTGCCGTCAGCGCGGTGGAAGGCGACGCGGTGGAAGAAGCCGGGGTAGTCCTTCGCCTCCAGCTCGGCCTGGGCGACGGCGGTCTGGAAGGTGACGTCCCAGAGGGTCGGCGCCTCTTGCAGGTAGGCCTCGCCGCGGGCCAGGTTGCGCAGGAACGCCTTCTGCGAGGCGGTCTGGGAGACCTTGCCGATGGTCGTGTACTGCTGGTCCCAGTCGAAGGAGAGACCCAGGGTGCGCCACAGGTCCTCGAAGACCTTCTCGTCCTCGACGACCAACTGGTTGCACAGCTCGACGAAGTTGGGCCGGCTGATCGAGATCTGGCGCTTCGGGTCCGGCTTCTCGGGCGGGGTGAAGTCGGGGTCGTACGGGAGGCTCGGGTCGCAGCGGACGCCGAAGTAGTTCTGGACCCGGCGCTCGGTCGGCAGGCCGTTGTCGTCCCAGCCGATCGGATAGAAGACCGACTTGCCGTTCATCCGCTGGAAGCGGGCGACCAGGTCGGGGTGGGTGTAGGAGAAGACGTGGCCGACGTGCAGGCTGCCGGAGACGGTCGGCGGCGGGGTGTCGATCGAGTAGACGTTCTCGCGCGGCTGGGTGCGGTCGAAAGCGTAGGTCTTCTCGTTCTTCCACTGCTCGGCCCACTTGGCCTCCAGGCCCTCGAGGACCGGCTTGTCCGGTACGGCGACTACGCGCTGCTCAGCGGGCGTAGTCGTCTCCGGTGCGGTCTGCGTGGGCGTGGTCTCAGTCATGGGACCAAATCCTATGGGCGCGCGG
>JALZDD010000773.1 GCA_030862715.1 Actinomycetota bacterium
GCTCCTCGCCGCCGGAATCTTCGGGCTGGTCGCGCTTGCCGCCGCGCTGCCCAGCGACTTGCTCACCGTGGTCGTCGCGCTCGCGCTGGCGGCGGTGGCTGCGTACGCGGGTCAGGGTCTGCTCGGCCCCGACCGCGAGGTCGTCGCCAGCTACTCGGTCACGACGCTCACCCTCGGACTGTGGTCGCTCGCGCCGCTGATCGACGTGGAGCGGCAGTGGGCCGCGTGCGTGATCGTGACGGTCCACGCACTGATCACGCTCTTCCGGTTCCGGGGTTCGGGCTGGTGGGCAGCCGTGGCCTGTGCCGCGATCTCGATCGGCATCGGCGCGGTCGACGTCACCTGGGCGGCGGTCATGCTGAGCATCGCCACCGTGCTCGCCGCCGCCATCGGCCTGCACCACCGTCAGCCTCCCGCACTGGCCGTGGCGGGCACCGTCGGGATCGGCGCGGCCACCGCCGCGGTCCTCTCCGGCGACGTGCTCGCGCTGGCCGTGACCATCATCCTCACCGCCCTCGCCCTCATCGTCGACCGCGTCCAGTCCGGCACGACCAGGGAGGTCGCGACCGCCTATTGGATCCTCGCCCTGACCGCCGCTGTGTGGCAGGCCGCGCGGCTGGCCGACATCGACCGTCCCTACACCGCGGTCGTGGTCGTCGTCGCGATGGGCGTCATCGTGCTCGTACGCCGCAGCCCGGCCATCGAGGCCGCGGCCGCGACCGGTGCCGCGGTGTCGATCGGCCTGGGCGCCTTCAGCGGGGCCGAGGGGCTCGACACCGACTGGCTGGCGATCCTGCTGCTGATCGCCGGTGTCATGTGCATCGCGACGATCCTGCGCCACGAGCCGCAGCAGTCCGGACCTCGACTCACGATCGCCGGTCTGCTCGGCCTGGGATCGCTCGGCGCCGCCTTCACCAACGAGCTGCTGGCACTCGTGGTGGCCGGGGTGCTCACCGCCGCGGCGGTCGCCGTCGACCGGCTCACCCAAGAGCTGCAGACCAAGGCCGTCACCGCGCCCTACTGGATCGTCACGCTGACCGCGTTCTGCTGGATGTTCGCCAACCTCAACGACATCCCCAAGCCGTACGCCGCGGCCGGGATCATCGTCATCCTGACCGTCGTCACCATCTTCCGGCTGCTGCCCTCCGCCGAGATCACCGCTGCGGTCGCCGCGGCCGTCACTATCGTCGTCGGCACGGTCACCCTCGGTCCCGAGATCGTCCTGACCCCGGACGGCCCGACCGCGGTCGGATCGCGCGGAGTCGATCTCCCCTGGCTGAGCATCCTGCTGATCCTGGCCGGGGCCGCGGTCTCCGCGCACGCGATCGCCCACCACGAACGTCGCTGGCTGGGTTGGGCCGGCGCCAGCCTGGCCACCATCGCGCTGTGGATCCGGTTGGCCGACACGTCGGTCGCGACCTGGGAGTCCTACACCCTGCCGCCCGCGATCGCGCTGGTCGTCTTCGGCGTGGTCAAGCTCCGCCTCGACCGGGAGGTCGCCTCGCTGTCGGTGCTCGGGCCGGGCGTCTTCCTCGCGCTCATCCCGTCCGTCCCGGCAGCTCTCCAGGATCCGGTCTCGATGCGGACGGCCGTGCTCGGCATCGCCTGCCTGGCCTTCATCCTCGGCGGCGCCTGGCTGCGCTGGGCCGCACCGCTGGTCGGTGGCGCCCTGGTCGCCTCGGTCCTGGCCCTGGCGCAGATGCCGTCGGCGCAGACGCTGCAGCAGTGGTGGGTGCTCGGTGCGGCCGGGCTCCTGCTGCTCTTCCTCGGTATCACCTGGGAGGCACGGCTCCACGACCTGCGCCGGGCCACCGCTTATGTCCGGGGGCTGCGTTAGGCCTGTGCCCACGCGCCCGGAAGACTGGAGCCGATGTTCCCCGAATTCAAGATCGTACGTCGCCAGCGCCCCGTAACGATCGCGGTCGAGTCCAGCACCTTCTCCCGGCCCGCGGCCAACGCCGCGATCGAGGCCGCCTGCGACGGTCCCGTCTCGCTCAGCTTCACCTCGGGTGGGGATGTGCTCACCGGGAGGTACGACGGGCGAAGAGTGTGGCTCGAGACGACGACCGGTTCGGGACGTACGTCTCACGCGAGCCGGCGCCACGGCAGGGTCGGACGCGGGGTCGGCCGGTTCGCGCTGGCACTGACCGGGACGATGCTGACCGCGCTGACCTGGGAGACGACCGGAGCGAGGTCGAGCGGCGAGC
>JALZDD010001030.1 GCA_030862715.1 Actinomycetota bacterium
ACGGCAGGACCGTATTCGAGAAGGAGGGTGTCCGGTGAGACTCGATCTGGACCCACGCACGATCGCCCAGGCCCGCGCGCTGGCCGCGAAGGTCGGCGACCCGATCGTCGAGATGGCCAAGAAGCACACCACGGTCGCCGTCGAGCGGGCCACGCTGCGGCTGGCCGGGCTCGCCGGAGCTGACCCGGACGGCACTCCGTGGGTGAACCACCTGGTCGATGCGGTGCGCGCCGACGTCGGTCTGGAGCACGGCGTCGCGCTACCGGTGTGGCAGGCGCTGGCCGCCCATGGCGACGACCTGTCGCGGCTCGCCGAGGAGGCCGCCGCCGGTCAGGTGACCTTCCACCTGCCCGAGGGTGCCGAGGCCGAGCTGGCCGCGAAGCACGCCCGCGAGGCGGTCGGGGTCGGCATCGCGCGCCTCGACGCCAGCCGGGTTGCGCGCGAGCGGATGATCGCCGAGATCGGCGACGCACCCCGTAAACCGTGGATCTACCTGATCGTCGCCACCGGCGACATCTACGAGGACATCCCGCAGGCGCAGGCGGCCGCGCGCGAGGGCGCCGACATCATCGCGGTGATCCGCTCGACCGGCCAGTCGCTCCTCGACTACGTGCCCGAGGGCGCCACCCGCGAGGGGTTCGCCGGGACGTACGCGACCCAGGAGAACTTCCGCCTGATGCGGGCCGCGCTCGACGAGACCTCCCGCGAGCTCGGGCGTTACGTGCGGCTCACCAACTACGCGAGCGGGCTGTGCATGCCCGAGATCGCCGCACTGGCGGGCATGGAGCGTCTCGACATGATGCTCAACGACTCGATGTACGGGATCCTGTTCCGCGACATCAACCCGGTGCGTACGTTCGTCGACCAGCGGCTCTCGCGCCAGATCCACGCCCGGGCGGGGATCATCATCAACACCGGCGAGGACAACTACCTCACCACCGCCGACGCGGTCGAGGCCGCACACACGGTGACCACCTCACAGCTCCTCAACGAGTACTTCGCCAAGGAGGCCGGCCTCGAGGACTGGCAGCTGGGTCTGGGCCACGCCTTCGAGATCAACCCCGACGTACCGGACTCGTTCCGCCTCGAGCTCGCGCACGCGCTGCTGGCGAAGACGATCTTCCCCGATGCCCCGCTGAAGTGGATGCCGCCGACCCGGCACATGACCGGCGACATCTTCAAGGGCTACCTGCTCGACGGGTTCTTCAACCTGGCCGGCGCGATGACCGACCAGGGCATCCTGCTGGTCGGAATGATGACCGAGGCGGTGGTGACGCCGTGGATCTCCGACCGCGACCTGGCCCTGCAGAACGTCCGGTACGTCATGGACGCCGCCGGACGCCTCGGCGAGGACTTCCACCCGGCCCCCGACGGGTTCATCGCCAACCGGGCGCGCGAGGTCCTGGGGGAGTCGATCGAACTGCTCGGGAAGATCATCGACGAGCCCAACGGGCTGCTGGACGCGATCGCGGACGGCACCTTCGGCCTGATGAAACGCCCCGCCGACGCGGGCAAGGGCCTCGAGGGCGTGGCAGTGAAGTCCGAGGCGTACTACAACCCGGCGAGCACCATCCTGGAGGGTGAGGAATGACCCAAGAAAATAGGCACCTGATCAGGCCGTACGGCGACACCACGGGCGACGGGATGGTGCAGGTCTCCTTCACGTTGCCGATGAAGCACTCGAAGGTCGCGGACGGCGCCGCGCTGCAGCTGGCCAACAAGATGGGCATGGAGCCGGCGATGGTCGTCCACTCCAAGCCGATGGGCGACGACTTCACCTTCTTCGTCGTCTACGGGCAGGTGAACCATCTCGTCGACACCGACAAGGTGCAGGTCGTCGAGCGTGACTTCCCGCTGCTGACGCCCAAGGAGGCCAACGCGGTGATCAAGGAGACGCTGCGGCGTCCGATGGTCGTCGTCGGCGCCTGCATCGGCACCGACGCCCACACCGTCGGGATCGACGCGATCCTCAACGTCAAGGGGTTCGCGGGGGAGAAGGGGCTGGAGTACTACAAGGAGATCGAGGTCGTGAACCTCGGCGCCCAGGTCTCCGTGCCGGCCCTGGTCGAGGCTGCGGTCACCCGGCGCGCCGACGCCGTGCTCGTCTCCCAGGTCGTCACCCAGCGCGACGCGCATCTGCTCAACACCCGGGAGATGTCAGCGGCGTTCCGCGAGGCCTACCCGGCGGGGGAGCGGCCGCTCCTGGTCGCCGGTGGTCCGCGGTTCGACGAGTCGATGACCGCCGAGCTCGGCGTCGACCGCATCTTCGGCCGCGGCACCACCCCCGCCGAGGTCGCCTCCTACCTCGTCCACCGCACCGCCTCGAAGGAGCCCGCGGCATGAGCAGTCCCAAGATCGGCCCCGAGATCGGCACCAAGGTCGTCCACCGCCGCTACGTGCCCTACTCGCACGCCCACTACGCCGGGAACCTGGTCGACGGGGCCTACAGCCTGGGCCTGTTCGGCGACGTCGCGACCGAGATGTGCATCCTCACCGACAGCGACGAGGGCCTCTTCGCCTCCTACGACGACGTGCAGTTCAAGGCCCCCGTACGTGCCGGCGACGTCCTGGAGATCACCTGCGAGCTGATCAAGGCCGGGACCCGGTCCAGGGTGATGGAGTTCTCGGTGTACGTCGTGGCCCGAGGAGCCGCCACCGAGGCAAGTCCGGGGGCCGCTGAGATGCTGGAGGCGCCGATCCTCGCCACCTCCGCACGGGGTACAGTCGTCGTTCCGTGAGCGCCGTAACGAGTACGCGAAGGCGACACGCCGAAGTTCCTCGATAATTCCTCACTTTCTCGCGCTCGGCAGGCTGTGGCTGACCTGCGGAAACATATGTTTCCGCAGGTCAGAGCCGTGTTGACTTCCGCGGAGCCAGCGGGTGATGGTGGCAACGTTCGCCCATGCAGAGTTGCGGTCGGCGGACCGGCGCTCGACGAATCGGGTCGGGGGGTGTCGAGCCAGGCATGCCTTCGACGCGTTTTCGTGGGCGCGGTCAACGGCCGCGAGGGCAACGCGGGAGGGGCCAATGCGCCCTTAGACAACGATCGTCCCCCTGCCTCCAGCAGGGGTCGGAACGGCCCGAAGAACGTCTTGCTCCTCCCGCGCTCTGTCTCTCTGCGATCGCCTCGCCATCGCGCTGTCACGCTCGATCGGGATCTTGGGATCAACCGGTGGGCGGATATCCTGTGATCTCCACCCCCATTCCTTGACAAGGCCGGCGTACGTGACGAACGAGCAGCTTCCACCCTGGACCGAGATCGGCCGGGCGGTGATGGTCATCCCGACCTACAACGAGGCGGAGAACCTCGCCTGGATCGTCGGGCGGCTGCGCAAGGCGCAGCCACGCGTCGACGTGCTGATCGTCGACGACGGCTCACCCGACGGCACCGGCACGATCGCCAACGAGTTGGCCGACAACGACGAGCAGATCCATGTGCTGCACCGCACCGAGAAGGCCGGGCTGGGGGCTGCGTACCTGCATGGGTTCGGGTGGGCCCTCGATCAGGGCTACGACGTCGTGGGGGAGATGGACGCCGACGGCTCACACCAGCCCGAGGAGCTCCACCTGCTGCTCGAGGCGGTCAGCTCCGCCGACCTGGTCATCGGCGCCCGCTGGATCCGCGGCGGCTCGGTGGTCAACTGGCCGCTGTCACGACGCGTGCTGTCGGTCGGCGGCAACCTCTACGTCCGGCTCCTGCTCGGGATCGGCGTCCACGACGCCACCGCGGGCTACCGCCTCTTCCGGCGTACGACGCTGGAGAAGCTGCAGCTGAGCAGCGTCGAGTCGACCGGCTATGTCTTCCAGACCGAGATGGTGACGCGTACGCTGCGGGCCGGCCTCACCGTCAAGGAGGTCCCGATCCAGTTCATCGAGCGGGTCCGGGGCGAGTCGAAGATGAGCCCCGCGGTCGCCGCCGAGTCGATGCGCCGGGTGACCCGCTGGGGCCTGGCCGAACGCCGCGAACAGCTGCTCCGCCTGCTGCGCCGCTTCGGGCTGGACCGTCTCGCGGGAGGCCGACGGTGACCACACGCCGCCGCAAGTTCTCCTGGGTGCTGGTGCTCCTGTTCCTGGTGATGCCGCTGGCGGAGCTGTTCGTGCTCATCCAGGTCGGTCAGGTCATCGGCGTGTGGTGGACGATCCTGCTGCTGATCGCCGACTCGATCTTCGGTGCCTGGCTGATGCGCCGCGAGGGCGCCCGGGCCTGGTCCGCGCTGTCCACGGCGCTCTCCTCGGGCAAGCTGCCGTCCAACGAGATCGCCGACGGCGCGCTGATCCTGCTCGGTGGCGCGCTGATGCTCAGTCCCGGCTTCGTGACCGACATCTTCGGCATCGTGCTGATCCTGCCCTTCACCCGGCCGTTCTTCCGCCGCATCCTGGCCACGGTCGTGCAGAAGCGCCTGGTCACCGCCGCGATGCCCTCCACGTTCGGCCCCGGAGCCCGGCCCCGCAACGACGACATCGTCACCGGCGAGGTCATCGACAAGGACAACATCGCCTGACATACGCCGACGGCGGCCTTCCTTGGTGGAGGGCCGC